>DATKVL010000277.1:0-8046 GCA_035530115.1 Dehalococcoidia bacterium
ACCCAATTGAAACAACAAGAAGCCGAAATAATAAAACACGGTGTTAATCTATCAGAAATAAGTCTAGGGAAAATGAAACCAGCAAGCAGGGTTAAATATCTAGCCCGTGTAAAAGGTTATTTGAAAGCGGTTGGTAAGAAGTCAAAACGAGCGCCGAAAAAGTTACTTGACGAATTTAGAAAGCGCCTAGAAAAAGCTACAAGCGAAGTAGATATTTATAAGATGATTCAAGAGTCATATAGCCAAGGGTTACAACCTACCATAGAATTAACGGCTGACGGGATTGAAAAAATCAGGATTTAAAAATGCTATCAATCCCTTTTGATCAATTAATATTGAAACAGCAACGGCATTTTAAATCCGATTCTAAACCGGAAATAGACGCGCGGGGCTACGATACAGAAACGATAAACGGAAGAGCGGAATTAATTACCGACTCAGAAGGAAACCAGCATTTCCCCTCAGATATGTATTCAATCCTTGATTGGCTGACTAGAAAAGCTAATCGCGGTTCAATAGGTTTTTTCTTTAATTTAAAATACGATTTTCAGGCGGTTTTAAAATGGCTACCCCCGGAACAGTGGGTTATTATTTATCATACGGGGTTGCTTGATTTAGGCGACTACATTTTAAAATATATCCCCAAAAAAATGTTACTGATAAAAAAATTATCAGGCACAACGAAGGAAGGGAAAAATAAATACAGGCAATTCAAGTTTTATGATATTGCACAATATTATAGAACCTCTTTAGATAAAGCGGCGAAGGAATATTTAGGGGAAGGAAAAGCGGATCATGGTTTTGATTTATCAAAACTAACGCTTACCGATATTGCATCGGACGAAATGATTTTTTATTGTAAACGAGATTCTGTTTTAACAAAGCGCCTTGCAATGCATTGGATAAAAATATGTAATAAACATGGTTTATATACAAGTAATTTTTGTAGCCCTGCCAGTATTTCCGGGCGCTATTTTTCTAGTGTTTGTGGGATACCAAGTATTAATAAAATGTTTGAAAGCGAGAAAAAAATTAAAATGCTTGAATACGCGTGGAACGCTTGCTCAGGCGCTTTTATTTCTTGTTTTAAACGGGGTTATTTTGAAGAGGCACACGAATATGATATATGCTCGGCATACCCTAGCGAAATGTCTAAATTTCCAGATATGCGCGGCGGGTATCTAACCTTTGTTAAAAATAGTATTCCGGGCAGGGCGTATTTGGGTTGGATTAAATGCAATATTGAAATAGACTATAATTTAAAAGAGGCATACCACCCCCCGTTTCCTGTACTCAGGAATAAAGCGTGTAATTATTACCCGGTGGGGAATTTTGAACAATACATAACATTAGCAGAATACAACGCATATAAAAGCTATTTCAAAATAGATATTATAGACGGGGTATACTGGACACCTGACAGGGAATTAGTTTTTACATTTGATAAAATAATAAACGATTTATATACTAGACGTTGTGAATCGAAAGACGGGAATGTTAATTTTTTCATTAAAATTATTTTGAATGGGATTTACGGTAAATTTTTAGAAAAACATCGGATAACAGACCCGGAGGATAAAGATAATGGAATGTATGTTAGCGGGAATTTTTTTAATCCTTTTATCGCTTCTTATATTTTGGCGGGTAGTAGGCAGCGTATTTTTGATCTTCTTGTCACTGTTCCTAATGATAATATACTTGCCGTATTTACTGATTCGGTTCTTGTTAAAAAACCTCTTCCAATTCCTAAAATTAAAAAATTGGGGGCATGGGGATATGAACAGTCGGGGGATGCGGTTTTAATTGGATGCGGGGTTTATTCGATTAACGCGCCCGGAAAAATGAAAACTCGAATTAGGGGTTTTAATACCGGGGGCAGAATTAATTTATTTACCGAAGCAGCAAAAAATGTTAATAAAATAGATATACCGATTAAAAATAATGTTTCCCCCCTTTCCTCTGTAATTCAGCGCACCCCCGAAAGGATGAATTTTTTATTGGATGGGGTTAAATCAATTAACATTAATTTCGATACAAAAAGAGTTTGGCACGGGGAATTTAAAAATTCCCTTCAATTGTTGGAAAAAAATATTGACAGCGACCCATATTTCCACGGGTTGTAAAAGGGGGGCACACAATGGGAATGCCGGATGTTTTGCAGATGTTATTGCCTGGGGTAAAAATAGAGGAGGTATTAAACGACCTCAAAAAGTTTGTTGCGCTGGCACAGGGAATGAGCGATAATATCAAAATTGCGCGGGAGGAAATACATGCTATCAATACCCGGCTTGATGTTCTCAATAAACAATTATCAGGAGGAACCCAGGATGGAAAAGGAAGAGGAAACCAGAGCGCGGTTATTGATGGAAGCATTGGAAGCAGACCGGGAGAAGGGGGAAGCGGAGAACCCGGAAACGGATCAGGGGGAGGGGGAACAGGAAACGGAACCCCCAACCGCTTCAACGAATAACGAAAAAGAAGAGGATTTCGGGTCATGGCAAAAAAAGACGTTGCAAACAATGACGGAACAGGCGGCGACAATCCAGCAGTTATCGGAACAAATAGCAATCCTATCGGCAGCGAAAACCCAGGACCAGGAAGCGCTGGCCCAGGCGCGGGGGGAAGTGATAGCCCTGCAAGCGGAGTCCTCAGTCCTGCTAACGAAGTTGCAGGAAAAAGAGGGCGACATAAATCAAGTTGCGAATGCGAACGATGCATCGCCCGAAGGACAAGCGCCGGAAGCGGAAGCGGGGGAAGTACAGCAGGCGGCGGAAGCGACCGAAAAGGCCATAGTGGAAACCGGAAAAAGAACGAAACTCTGGATTTAGCCGACCTCGGCAAGCAGATAACAGGCGCACATAAAATACTCGCCATAGTAACAAGCAACCCACTCCTTGAAATATCGGAGAGCGAGGGCGCGGCAATGGCAAAGGCTATACAGGATATTTCACAGTATTACAGTATAGAAATATCCCCCAAGGCTGTAGCCCATTTAAAACTTGTTATCGTGGCCGCTTCCGTTTACGGGCCTAAACTTTTGATTATTAGGGCACAGTCAAAGGCAAAGACAACGGCCGCTATTAAAAAGCCGGTTCAAGAACCTATTTTTTCTGAGGCTGTTTCCCCGGCAATGTCACAGCCGGGCACAATACGCTATGATGCGTAGGGGTTAATAAATGGGATTATTGTTAGAGCGTGGGAACAGGGGGCTGCTAGTCGGTCAAACTGGATCAGGGAAAACACAAAACGCCCTGTTTCAATTAAAACACGCTTGCTCAGAACCCGTAATTATTTTTGATACAAAAATAGAAGATGCTTTTTTTGTTTTGGATCGGGAAGAGGGCGGAATGGAGTTAATACAATCATTCCAAGATTTCCAACGTATTTCAAAAACACCTCGCAAAAAACTACCGGCTTTTATTTTGGTACGCCCTGCCATTGATGAACTGCAAAATTACCCGGTTCTTTCTGACTATTCGCTATTGTGTCTTAATAAGTTTGGGGAATGCTTTGTTTATTTTGACGAACTTTATTCTTGGCATAATGCGGGACGCGCAACTAATGGAATGATTGGTTTATATACCCGTGGGCGAAGCGCGAAAAAAACTGTTCTCGGTGCTACGCAACGCCCTAATTTAATAAGCCGGTTTTGTATTACCGAATGTCAAAAATTTTATATTCACGATTTAATAGACAATAGGGATAAAAAGGTATTGGGCGAAGTAATACCGGATTTTGCAAAAACTGGTCAATTACCATTGCACCATTTCCACCATTACGAAACCGGGAAGCAAGAAATAGTTGTTTATTCCCCCGTGCCTTTTACCGATGCAAAGGGAATACAGGTTTTCGATAAAAAATGGTTGTAGCGTTTATTTTTTATTGACTACCCCTTTTTTCCGTTGTAGGGTTATATCTAATCTGTTTGTGAAAATCTTTTATTGACTTTAACCAAGGAGGATAAACAATCATGGTCGAGTTGAATTTCCCCAACTTCGTTACAATCGCGCTGATTGTGCTTGTAACGCTGGTTGTAACCCGTTGGGCCTCTAAGGCCATGGGAAAGGAAGCGGTGGTGTAATGGTTAATTGGGAACTTCTCGCCCCACGCAATTTCGCCGTGATTGCCGCCGTTGGCATTATTACGGTCATGCTTTTTAAACATTTTTCAAAGGGGAGCAATTAACATGAGGGCACCTGGACAGCAGGGGGCACCCGCTTCCCCCACACAGATGATTGCACAGAATAACCAACTCCGGGCCATGCTTCTGGCCTCGGCACCGCGAATGCGGAAAAATCTCGGCTCGTTTTCCGGGGGTACTCCCGGTAGTACGACACGGGTAAAACTTTTCAACGTGGGTGTAACAACCCGGCTTGTGATGGATGTTTCCGTGTCTATCGACATTGGAACCGCTACCGCTACCCTGTCGGAAAAAGCCCCGTTCAATCTTATCAATCGCGTGAAACTTACCGACTATGATGGCACGGATCGGGTAAACTGCTCCGGCTATCAGTTGTTCGTTTTGAACTGCATCCGTACCGGCAAGTATTACAGCTACAACAACGATGGTGCAACCGCCGTTCTTGCTAACCCCGATATTCCTTTGCTTACCGCTGGAACCCGTGTATTCAAATTCCAGATCGAAATTCCCCTCGCCTTTGACCCGGCCCGTGACCTGCGCGGCTCTTTGCTGACCCAGACCGCCGTTGGTGAAGCCTGGGTAAATATCGACTGGAACCCGACCCTTGTTTCCGATGGTCAGGACGATGCGTTTTTCAACGGCGCGGCCACCACTACCGCCGCCTTGACTGCTGGCACCACCATTACAGCCACGGTTTACCAGGAGTATCTTTTGCCCCAGGCTGTCGGCAATACCGTACCCCTGCCGCCGCTGGACCTCATGACCGTATACGAGATTGCCGGGGCGCTCCGGTCCTCTGACAATATCGCCAACGGCTCGGAAAAGCTGTTCAATTATCCCAACGTGCGAAGCGTTATCGGGGCGTATTTTGTATTCACCAATAATGGTCTGTTGACCGCCGCAACCGCCGATATTGGCGCTTTCCGGCTGATTGCCAACGGCAACAACGTCTTGCGCGAATACGGCCCCCGAGATAAGCTGTTCGAGCAGCGGCTCTTGCTCAATTCCGACATTCGGAAAGGAACGTATTTCGAGTTGCACCGCGACAAGCCCATTGAAACCGCGCTTTTCGGCAACGTGCAATACGGGATTACCCCCAATGCCGCCGTAACCGACCCGAATTTTGAGGTCTGTTTCGAGTCTTTCTATACCAAGGGTTCGGTACTCCCCGGCATGAATCAGGCTTCGTAGGAAGGCTGGAAGCCCCACAAGGAAACAAAAAGGGCTTGCCGGTCTCGAACTGGCAAGCCCTTTTTTTAAACTCAAACTGGAAGGGAAAAAAATGCTTAAAGCCTTTGAATGGGAATTTTTGCAAGAGCCGATTTATCGGTGGTTCATTTTCGCCGTTATCATGCTGTTGTTTCTTGGGGTCTGGAAAATGACTCTTGAAGGGTACATGAAATAATGGCGCTTTTACTTCTGGCCTTTATGGCGTGGCTCTTGGCTAACGGTAAGTTTGACGATTGGCTCAACCTCGCCCTGACAGAGCAATCAGGCGGCGCGAGCGGTTCTTGGTAATGTCGGCGCTTGACGGGATTTCCGCATTATTGCTAGGGGTTTACCTCCTGGCTGTATCTGTCAAGGGTAATTCGCGGCGGCTCATGCAACTTGCGGAGAGAGACAAGGCTTTTTTACCTTGGATTATCGCGCTTGCCGTGTTACTCTATTTATACAGGATTCCAGCCCTTAAAGGTCCGGTGTCCCTCCTGATTGCAGCGGCTTTAATCGCATTCGGGATGCAGGCGGGAAGACCGTTTAGCGATAAGGTAGCGGCCCTTTGGGCGAGGTTGTTGGAAAGCGATAAAAAAATGGTGCCGGGAACAGTCGAAAGTTTCATCCCAAATACGGGCGGTGCAAGTGGTTCATTTTAAAAACATGAGGTGCAAAAATGAGTAACGGTATTCTGGAAGTCGCCATGGCTCTTATTGGGGTTGCGCTGATTGCGCTCCTTGTTGGCCGCGCAGAACAGACGAGCCAGGTAGTGACCAGCGCCGGGACGGCTTTCAATAACCTGTTGAAAACTGTTTCTCTGCAAAACGGAATGTCTGTCAACTATTAAGGGGGGGGGTATCATGCCGCAATTTTCGGCTATGTCGCCCTTGAACGGTGGGGATTTCGCTCATTACTACCGCGACAAAGAGTTCCCCATGGATTTAAACGGGGCGCTTGATTTCGCGCGGCCTGCGATTGGTATAGCGTCCTTCCCCTTCCCTATTATTATAGGCCATATTTGCGGGTTGCTCCCGACCTTGAACCCGCAGGAATACGCCTCTATGATGGGGAATACTCCGGGGGGTATGCCTGTCGAGTTTCTCAATCATCCTGAATACGCTTTTATGGCGTTTCCCGCCATTAATGGCGGAATGGTAAAGGTGGTTTAAATGGAAGTCCCTGTGCTGATTCAAGAACACCCTATCGCAACCGGGGCGGCTGTAATCGGCCTCATTATCTTTGCCAGTATGAACAGCGGCGGGGGTAATAGCGGGGCGGCTATTACCTTGCAATCCCAAAAAATAGCGAGTGATACAAATATTGCTCTCTCTTCGATTACCGCGAATCAGAGCAACACCCGCGCCGGGTATACCGCCGATATGTATAAAACGGGGGTGAATGCCTCTGCGTCCCTTGCCGTGGACGAAAACAAAAACCTTGTTGACCTGTACCATACCTTTATGGCGCATGATGCTACCGTACTAGGTATCAACAAGCAAGCGGAAGTCGCTAAGTACCAGACCGAAGCCGGGGCGACTGTTGCGCTTACCCAGATAAGCGCAGACTTACAACAAACACAATTGAAAGCTGCCGCCGCCGATACCTCGCTTGCCAGGATCATTGGTAGCAGCGACTACCAGTTTTCCGCTGCCCTTGCTGAAAAATCCGCAGATTTGCCGATGATCCTTGCCCATGCGGAAGCGATTGCCAGCATCAACACCGCCGCCACCAGGAGGGCCGCAGAAGCCAACGCAGACGCGACGGACAGCCAGAGCGATATGAACTGGGTTGGCACGGCGATCGATGTAATATCAAGTGTAATAAGTTGGTTTTAAGCCATGGAAAAGAAATATTATTTTTATGGTGTAGGCGGGGCAGTTGTTCTCTATCTTTTCTATCGCTTTATGAAAAAGCGTAATGCTAACAAGGCCGCACAGGAGGAAGAAGCTTTACCCATTGAAAGTACCGGGCTTATTTTCTCCCCTGGCGCTATGTCGTCTGGGCCTGACAATAACACCATGGCCGCCCCCTCCCTTCCCTCTTTCGGTTCTGGTTCAGGGTCGAGCCTGAGTGATACAGCGGCAAGCCTTTCCGACCTGTCAACCCTTACCAGTATTGCCGGGACGCTCTCCGAATTGGGGCAGTCATTTTCCGGGTTGTCAGTAACCCATGATGCAGCAGGCGCAAGCGTTATTGTCGCGCCTGGGCCTGTTCTTCCGGTAAATCCTCCGGTAAATCCTGGGGTTACAGGCGGGGGTACTTTTACAGCGGCGCCTCTCCCGGCTCCCGCCCCCGTAAAGAGTCCTTTGCCTACGAGTCCCGCGCCTGTTCCTGTTGTGAGCGGGGCGGCTGTTACCCCGAATCAATATGTACAGCCGGTGCAGCAAGCAGAACAAACAACACTCTTTGATCCGTACTGGGGTACAAACATGACACTAATTTACGGGTCTAGGCAACCTCTGTTGCCAGTTACCAGAAACGCGCAAGGAAAAGGAACTTTCCCGCAGGATATGGGCTTGTCTAATCCTATATACTTGCAAATGGCCCAGGAGCATCAGGCAAAGAGAAAACTGGATGCTTATAAAAAAACTATTCCCATATGGCAAAGATGATTGACCTAAACCCATATCAATACAATATTGACTTATCAACTTCAATGAGTAATGTTACTCAAGAGGTTTTAAACAATATTC
>DATKVL010000278.1:0-1099 GCA_035530115.1 Dehalococcoidia bacterium
GTTGGAAGGACGTAAATGCTTAAAGGAGTCATCACCCCACCTAGTTGTTCGCCCTCCCTGCTGCCTCTCCCCCACTCTCGGCTCATTAAATGGCTCTGCTCCCGGGCGGCCCCGCGCAAAAACATCAACCAGGTAAACCAAGCCTCTCAAAGTGAAAGGGAATACTAAGATGTATCTCCGCCTTTTTCATGCCCTTAAAATCGCCTCTTAGAGCGAGTTTTAAAATTTTCTAGCGTGGTATCAGGTTCTTACTCCAAAAACCTAGCCCTAAAAGTTAAACTCCCTCCTGTGTGACCAGTCATGCACTGAACTACTTAATAACCATTTGTCCTTACCTGCAGCACTCCTTATCCTTGAAGCTGGCAAGCTTAATGGATTACAATCATGACGTGGCAAGCGAGCTAACTAAACAAAACATCGCTAAATTATTAGCTGAACTCCCTCACGGAGTTGAGGTGGTGGCGGCAGCAAAAACAAGAACACCTGAGGAAGTCCTGGAAGCTGTTCAAGCGGGAATAAAAATCATTGGAGAAAATTATGTCAAGGAAGCAAAGGAGGCATATGAACTGGTGGGAAATAAAGCGAAATGGCATTTTATTGGAATCTTTCAAAAACATAATGTCAGAAGAAAAGTGCTGGAAATATTTGACATGATAGAAAGTGTCGATTCTTTAGAAATAGCCAGGGAAATTGGTGGAAGGTGTGCTCAAATTGGCAAAATAATGCCAATATTGATTGAGGTAAACAGTGGCAAAGAGCCACAGAAATCAGGAGTGCTCCCGGAGGATGTGGAACAATTAGTAAGAGAAATATCCGGTCTTAGAAATATCAAAGTGATGGGCCTTATGACCATGGGGCCCCGTTTTGGAAACCCTGAAGACTCCAGGCCTTATTTTGTGGAAACAAGAAGGATATTTGAAAAAATTAAAGGGCTGGAGTTGCCCAATGTAGAGATGAGATATCTTTCCATGGGCATGACTAATTCTTATAAAATTGCCTTGGAGGAAGGCGCCAATATAATCAGAATAGGCACTAAGATATTTGGCGAGAGAGATTAGGTATAATAGTTGACGTGTCTAATTTGTCCCCTAAAGATGAC
>DATKVL010000279.1:0-6383 GCA_035530115.1 Dehalococcoidia bacterium
CAGCGATAGAAAATGAGGGAAAATATAGCGGATTCTCAGCGTAAGATGAGAAGATGCTACTAGGTATTCTAAGCATAATCATCGGGTATCTTTTAGGCTCCATTCCTACAGCCTACATCGTGTCTCGCATGCGTAAAGGCATAGATATTCGGAACGTCGATTCAGGTAACATGGGTGCCGCTAATGTTATCCGCCAAATCGGTGCTCATGAAGGCGTTTTTGTCGGTCTCATTGATATCTCGAAGGGGGCGGTTGCTATATTCATTGCACAGACTCTAAACATTTCGGAACTCTGGGTCTTTGGGACTGGTTTTGCTGCTCTAGTGGGGCATAATTTTCCTGTGTTCGCAGGTTTCAGGGGTGGCAGAGGTTCAGCTACCATTATAGGTATCTTTCTCGTGCTTGCCCCCGAGGCAATACTTGTTACGCTGGTAGTAGTAGCTATTCCGTTCTTTACTAGCCGTAAATTTACGGGGGCTATAATCATTGGATTTGCTCTGTTGCCTCTGTTTGTCTGGTTGTTGGAAGGCTCGCTGTCGCTAGTACGTTATGCATTAGCTATCGACCTCTTCATGCTGGTCCGCAATCTGTCCGGTATTAGACAGGTTCTGGCTAAAGGCGTAATAAAAGACATGATATACGATAGGCAGCACAAGAAAGTAAAATGATGTCATCAGTCGTGGGTTATCCGAGCTTTCGTAAATAGTCTCGACTGAACGATCGTCTATAATGTATATTCGGTAATTTCAAACTTGATTGTGCCCTCTCTGCCATGGCATAGTTATCTGCAGACTCCCCATGGACAACTCTCAGATAACAGCACCAAACCGCGTTGCAGTGCGGGGTGGGATGATCAAAGCTGACAACTACTATTTTAGAAAAAACAAGATGTCGCAGAGAGGGTGGAACATGAAGGTAATACCCAGGCGAGGGAAACACCATTGCCTCGCAGGGCTTGGCATCTTGTTGATTACCGTAGCCTTAATAGCAGGGATGATGGGGTGTGAAACTACTCCTGATTACTTGGAAATTCGGAATTGGTATGACCTGTATGCCATCGGAGGTAATTTGGGCGGCCATCACCTTCTGATGAACGACCTCAATCCGGCCACTGACGGCTATGGGGAGGTGGCGAGTGAGACAGCTAATCAAGGAAAGGGGTGGCAACCAATTGGCACTTCTGATGACCCATTTACGGGAAGTTTCGACGGTCAGGGTTATGAGATTAGTGACATATTTATCAACCGCCCTGACGAAAGTCTGGTGGGGCTTTTCGGTGCTGTTGATGTGGGAGGGGTCATCCAGAATGTCAAGACCGTGAACGCCACTGTGACGGGCGAGTGGGCAATTGGCAGTCTGGTGGGAGAAAATTGGGGCGATGTGCGCAACTCGTATTCGGGCGGCGCCGTGAGTGGCGCTGACTGCGTTGGTGGCTTGGTGGGAGGTAATGTGGGTGGTGTGAGCGATTCTTGTTCCGCCGCTAACGTGACTGGCCATTGGGATGTTGGCGGTTTGGTGGGATGTAGTGATTCCTATGGTACAGTGAGTAACTCCTATTCGGTCGGCAACGTGACTGGGGAGTGGGCTGTTGGGGGTCTACTTGGAAGCAATCTGGGAGGGGTTGTTGCCAAGTCCTATTCCACCGGCGGCGTGACTGGAGATGACTACGTTGGCGGTCTGGTGGGGGATAATCAGGGCACCGTGAGCAACTCCTATTCCATTGGCAGCGTGACCGGTGAATGGTATGTTGGCGGCTTGGTGGGAGATAATGATTCCCTGGGCATTGTGAGCAACTCCTATGCGAGAGGTAGTGTGACTGGTTACTCGTTTGTTGGAGGTCTGGTAGGATCGAATTGGGGCGCTGTGAGCAATTCCTTCTGGAATATCGATACTTCCGGAGTGAACGAGAGTGATGGGGGAACGGGCAAGACCACGGCAGCAATGCAGGATATCGCCACCTTCACGAACACGGCAACGGAAGGACTGGACAACCCGTGGGATATAACAGCCGTCGCTCCTGGCGACACCAACAGTGCCTTCACCTGGAATATCGTTACCAGCCAGACCCATCCCTTCCTGAGCTGGCAGGTCTAAGATGGGGTCAGCGATATTCTCAACTGCCACTCCCTACGCAGTAGGATTGCTGTGGCTGATTTCCTTGGTCTCGCAGTGACGGGCCGCAAAGAAGAATAGAGTTAGCCCTGTAGTACGTACTGTGTATTCGACAGTTTCGAACTTGATTGTGCTCTCTCCGGCGTGGCATAGTTATCTACAGATTCCTTATGAACTGCTCTCGATTAACAGGCTTGCTGTAACATTTGAGTGGCTTGTTCGTTAAAAGGGGTGAAACGGTGTACCACAATCCTTCTGAAGGACAAACATCAGATGAGGTTATGTTGGTCCAGAGAGCTGTCGGTCATGATGCCGAGGCTTTCGGGAGGCTGTATGACATGCATGTCGACAGGGTTTACAGACACATTTATTACAGAGTAGGCAATGAACAAGACGCTGAGGACTTGACTCAGCAGGTCTTCTTCAAGGCCTGGCAGGCCATCCACAGATATAAAAAAACGGCAAGTCCATTTGCTGCCTGGCTGATGACCATCAGCCACAACCTGGTGGTAGATTTTTACCGAACCCAAAAAGACAAGGTACATCTCGAGGCTGAAGTTCTGGCTGACGGTCCAGCATCGAGGCCGGAGCGGGCAGCCGAAGCCAGTTTCGAGCAGCAGCGTTTGCGGAGTGCGATTTTGCAGCTAGGCGGCGACGAGCAACAGGTGGTCATTCTGCGTTTTATAGAAGGTTTTGAGTTCGCTGAAATCGCCTCTGTCTTGGGAAAAAAGGAGGGCAATGTCAGGGTCATCCTGCACCGGGCGCTGGTCAAACTGCGTAATATCCTGGAAAAGGAGAAGACACAGAGTTGAAAACGTTGAAAAAGTCTGAAGATACATTTGTCAAGCATATTGAGGAAATCGAGGCAGGCAAGTCTAGCATCGAAGATTGTCTGGACAGGTATCCGCCTATGTGTGAGCAATCAGAACCACTGGTGAGGATTGCTCCTGCAATTCAGTAACCACAGGATATCAAGTCCCCTTCCCACCTTCAGGACGGGGGTCCGGTTCTGACTTATGGAGCAGATTCATGGCAAAGGGGACTGTAACAAAATGACCTTGCTATCGTTATAACAATCAGATAAAGATAATACCGCAGAGAAGGAAGTTGATATGAAAAAGGTAGCAGTTATTCTGGCAATTGTACTGACTCTTTCCGCCCTGGGGGGCACTGCTTACGCTGCCCAGGATAGTCTGCCCGGTGACGCTCTCTACTCCGTAAAGCTGGGTGTCGAGGGGGTAACAATGATGTTGCGGGGAGACGATGTTTCTAGGGCAGAACGAGCCCTGAACTTCGCCGACAAACGGGTGAGGGAGATGGTAGCCCTGAATGAAGAGGGACGTCCGGAGGACTTAGTCATCGCCGTGGAAAAGTATTGTTACGCTCTGAATGTGACACTGGCCAGAATGGAGGAGGCTCTCAATAAGGGAGGATCAGTTGCAGGAGACATAGCAGCACTGGTAGCTGAGGCCACAGCACAGCACCTCTCTATATTGGATGGGCTCTATGATATGGTGCCGGACGAGGCTAAACCAGCTATAGCAAGGGCAATGGTGGAAGCACTAAAATGCTATCAAAGGGCGATTCAGGTGCGGGAGCAACTCGGGCTTCAGGTTTCTGGACTCGCAACCATACCGGCAACGATACAGGAGCGAGTGGAGCAATGGATACAGGAAAGTGCGGAAGCGGGACTTGTCGAAATAGGGTAATAATGGCTCCTACCCATTAATATCTTGGAAAAGGAAAAGAAACAGAGTTGAAAAAGGTGAAAAAGTTTGAACATATGTTTGACAAACATATTGAGGATATCGAGGCGGGCAGGTCTAGCATCGAGGATTGCCTGGACAGGTATCCGTCTATCCGTGAGCAATTGGAACCGCTACTGAGGATTAATCTTGAAATTCGAAAAAGGAGAGCAAACGGAGTTGAAGAAGTTCGAGGACATACTCGTCCAGTGTATTGAGGATATCAAGACGGGCAGGTCTAGCATCGAGGATTGCCTGGACAAGTATCCCTCAATGCGTGAGCAACTAGAACCGCTACTGAAGATTGCTCTTGGAATTCGGAAACCACCGGATGTAAAGCCCTCTTCCGTATTCAAGGTAAAGGCTCGGGTCTGGCTTATGGACCAGATTTATGGTGGGCAACCTGTAGCAAAATGGCCATGGTCTCGTTATGACAGTCGGGTAAAGCCGATACATTATATAAGAAGGTTTAGCATGAGTATGGCAAGTGTCATTCTCGTAATTGTAATAGCTCTCTCTGCCCTGGGCGCGGGCACCGTTTATGCCGCACAGTCCAGCCTGCCCGGGGATACCCTCTACCCGGTAAAACTTGCTACTGAGCAAGCAGGAATGATACTGGTGCGAGACGATGTTGCCAGGGCGGAACGAGCCCTGAGCTTCGCCGACAAACGGGTGAGAGAGATGGTAGCCCTGGCTCAAAAAGGGCGTGCACAAGACATGGACCTGGCCGTGCAGCAATATGGTTACGCCCTGAATGTGACACTAGCCGAGACAGAGCAGGCACACAATAGAGGGCTTGATACAGGAAATGTAACGGCGAGGGTGGCTGAGGCTACGTCAAGACATCTTTTGGTACTCGACGAGGTCTGCGATATGGTGCCGGACCAAGCAAAGGCAGCCATAGCACACGCGAGAAACGTATCGGAGACGGGGTATTTTCATGCCCTGGCAGCTCTGGCGAAGAATAACACTGTTATGGCAGCTCAGATCAACTTGGCTGCCATGGAAGGAAGGTTGAACAGGGTCAGGGCTAGGGTCAGCAATATGGAGGCAGTGCAGATTGCCCTGCAGCAATTCGAAGCCATGGCCCAGTTCGGCGAAGAGATTTCCCAAATTGCACATGAAGTAGACAAAGACGTAGAGATGGTAGAAGAGCTCATAGCCTTGGCGACCACCGCACATTTGGAGGAACTAGCAGAGGTTTGGGAAATGGTGCCGGAACAAGCCAAACCAGCCATAGAAAGGGCGATGGCTAATTTGCTAATACGTCATCAAAAGAGAGTCCAGGCATTAGAGCAAAGGGGTGCCAAGGTTCCTCCATCTCCGGCCATACCGGAAAGGATACAGGAGCGGGTGGAGGAAAGAATACGAGAGAGAGAAAGGACACGGGAGCAACAAATGGAAGGGATACCGGGCGAAGCAATGTCCGTGACACTGGGTATTGCCGCTGGTGTGTCCCACCAGTATGGCTTTGACGCAACAGGAGAGATGTAATGGACAGCGTACTGTCATTGAGCGGGCTGATAAAGTCAGCCGAAGCAATCTCATGGAATGGTGATGAGATTGCCACCCAGCTTTCAGGTGCTGGCAAAGAAAGGTAAATATATGAGGTGAGTTTTGGTAAGGATTTTATTTAACAGAGTAACAAGCTACAGGTAAACCATATTTGGATTTTAAGAGGACTAAACCGTTACGAAGGAGGGCAAGAATGAAGATTTTTGTATTAGCACTGTTGATTATTGTGGCTATGCTGGCGGCATCAGGGGTAAGTTGTGGAGAAGCATCAGGAACAGGAACCTTAGAACTCTATCTTTCCGATGCGCCGATAGACGCTGAAAACGTTACAGGTGTTTACATAACTATTAGTGAAATCCAATATCATCTGGATGATCAGTGGATAACGTGCGAAGAATTTGAAGGCCCCAAAATATATAACCTGTTGGAGTTAACCGGGGGAAATTCCACTTTATTAGGTGATTTGGTATTACCGGGTGGCCATTACAACCAAATCCGCTTTATGCTCGATATCCCAGAAATGGGCCAAAACCCGGCCAGTCCAGGCTGCTATATCGAATTTGCTGATAACTCCACCCAGCCTCTCTTCGTCCCAAGTGGTAATACGACAGGTTATAAAGCGGTAGGGCAATTCACAGTACCCATCAATGGGACTGTGGAGGTCACTGCCGACTTTGATGTTCGTAAAGCTGTCCATCTGGCAAGTTCTCACTACATCTTATGGCCAACGATCAGGTTGGTAGTCAATAATGAAGCTGGGCGCATCTCTGGTTCAATTACAAATAATTCTACCTACACGGACATAATTGTCTTTGCCTACGCAGATGGAACTTGGGCTGACACAGAAGACGATGAGCCGGTGTATCCGGCATCTAGATTTCCCAATGCAGTCAACAGCGGGAAGATGTGTGACGACGGCCATTACACAATACCCTTACTGGCTGCCGGAACTTACGACTTGGTTATCGCCGGATATGACGGTGCGGACTTTGGAGAGGTACTGGGTTTCGT
>DATKVL010000280.1:0-3359 GCA_035530115.1 Dehalococcoidia bacterium
CCAAAAGCGGTTATGTGCTGAAGAGGCTGATGGTATATTGGTATCTGGCGCACCCTTGAAGGCATGTACCATATCAGGGAACTTGACGGCATCCCGGATGAAAAACACGGGGAGATTATTTCCGACCAGGTCGTAGTTGCCATCCTCGGTGTAGAACTTGACGGCAAAGCCCCGGGGGTCTCTTACCGTATCTGACGAGCCCCGGCCTCCAGTGACAGTCGAAAACCGCACAAACACGGGGGTCTTTTTATCGGGGTCCTGAAGAAATTTCGCCTTGGTATAAGGCTTCATACTCCTGTAAACCTGGCAATAGCCATGGGCCCCTGCTCCTTTGGCATGGACAACCCTTTCAGGAATGCGTTCCCTGTCAAAATGAGCCATCTTCTCAACAAATTGGACATCCTGTAACAGTACCGGGCCGCGTTCGCCAACGGTCAAGGAATTCTGGTTATCAGTGACGGGTACACCTTGATTCGTTGTAAGATGTCTTTTTTTCATGATCCCCTCCTCGTCTTATTGTATCGGTGAAAATATACTTTTGTTCCGAATGGCAGTTCCGGCCGTCTCTCTTAATTCTATTCTTAAGATAATCTTAAGTATTGGCAGTGAAGTTGTCAACCCTACGTACTGTGAATTGCCATCGTAAATGGGGCACTTGAAGGATTTCGGTACGATGGAGTTCCGGCCTCCCCCGCCTCCACCAAGAAATTTAGAAGCGCTAGCTTTTCACTGCTGGCGCTATTTATATCTGTTCCCTCCAACTCCTCTGCTCTAAAACTTTTACCGACGTTAAGAACAGGTTAGCGGGCTAAATAAGTTAGCCGGCACAATCTTCGGCACTATCACCTTCAGCGATGAGGGCACGGTATGGATGGCGACCGGGGTCCTGGTAAAAGGCTCACCGTCTACATGAACTGGCAATGAGCGCGCTGACTCGACAACTATTTCACGACATTGGTAGTACTCCACCTTCGGGTACTGGAGATGTCTATGTGAGAGCACCTTCATGGCTTGCTGCACAAAGGTGAAGAAACCGCCTCCCTTGAAAATGCACACATCTAACCTGGCGTCGTTCACGCAGGCCTTAGCCCCAATCGCCATCACGCCACCGTAGAGTTGAATATTGCTAATGACGATTAATGGTGTGCTGACCTTTATGACCGTTCCGTCCAGATTCAGCCAGGCATCGGTGCCGGAGTATCGATAAGCTGACTCGATTGTCGGGAGCACGTACGCCCAGGAACCTAATGCCCTTTTTTCCTTCAGCGGTATGCTCTGGGCGATGGCGGCATCAAACCCGATGCCTGCCCACATTAAGAAGTGGCGACCGGAGAGCTCGCCCATATCGACGGCAACGGTGCGTCCCTCTACGAGCACTCGAGCAGCGTCCAACAACACCTTTCGATAGTAGTTGGCAGGTAATGGACGTGCAATTCTTTCCTCCAGAGCGGCAATCAGCTTGACCGCTTGTATGCCTGGAAGCATGGGATTTAGGGCCGGGATGCCCATCTGTAATGCCCACGAGTTGGTCGTTCCCACAGGAAGCACCCCCAGCGCTGCATCGGTGTTCACAAGTCCGTTTGCTACCTCGTTAATAGTGCCATCGCCACCGGCGGCAATGACTACCTTGGCACCCCTATTGACAGCATGGCGGGCTAGTTCGGTCGCTTCCAACGGCTTGCTGGTTTCTCGTAAGGTGACAGACCACCCGTAGCGATTTAAAAAAGCAACCACATTGTCAAGTTCGTGCCTGACGACCACCTGTCCGCCAGAAGGATTGTATATCAACTCAGCCTGCATTGGATTCTCATTTCTGTCTTGATTTTCTCTGTCTATTGAATCCTATCCCTCGAACCGTGACCTGTCAATTTCAAAGTGACCTGGCTCTTTCCCTCCGCTTTTCAGGATGTTCTCCATGGGGTATAATATTAATAGAAGGGCAAGGAGGGAGCGATGATACTAAACAAGTTTCTAACACGAAAAGGCTGGCGTGTAGTGGCACACTCTATGCTAGCAGCGGCTGGGATTGGTCTTCTTTATTTATTGTCCAAAATGGTCATAGGGGATATCCAGCAGGAGGATACGTTAAGCTGGTGGATTTTAGGCCTGGCAATCACCTCATCGCTATGGTTAGTGGCACTGGGAAGTATGCTGGCAAAGGCCGAACTCACTGACTGGAGATAATATCGTAGCCGTACTAATGGCTCCTCTTGCCCTGGTAGCCCGCCCCGGTGTGATGTCATTTCCTCGCGCAGTTTATGAGCAAGCAGTATCACATCTACAGACGGCCCGGACTATTCTAGTCCCGTGTGGCCGCAACATGATATTGTCTGGGTTGTTTGGTGGAGGAGAGGATAATATCCGTGCCTAATGTAGCTATTGTGACTGATAGTGTTGCTGACCTGCCTCCTCAGGTAGCTGAGGAGTTTGGGATTATCGTGGTTCCGCTTGTTGTCCGCTTTGGCACGGACCTCTACCGCGATAGACTCGACCTAGATCCTGACCAGTTCTACGAAAAGCTAAGGACCAGCAAGGTTTTGCCTGCGACATCTGTGCCGCCACCGGCGGCTTTTGCCGATGCATACGATAAGCTTGCCGAAAAAACAAACGAGATCGTGGTTATCACTTTAACTTCCAAGCTCAGTGCCACCTATCAGGTGGCGTTACAAGCCGCCGGGTTGATGAAGAAGAAATGTCGTGTAGAGGTACTGGACTCGCAGTGGGCGGTTATGGCACAGGGTTTCGTAGCGATTGCTGCTGCCAAAGCAGCCCAGGGTGGGGCTAGTCTTGATGAGGTGCTGGGTGTGGTCCGGCACACCATCCACCGGGTAGGTTTCCATGCTGCCTTTGATACCCTTGAATACCTGGAACGAGGCGGGCGCATCGGTAAAGCGCAAGCCTTTCTTGGTTCATTACTCAAGGTAAACCCGATCATCGGCATTAAGGATGGTGAGGTGTATCCCTGTGCTCGGGAACGCTCCCGGGCTAAGGCGATAGACTACCTATACAACTTTGCCGCAAGCTTTGGCAACGTTGAAGGGTTAGCTGTGGAGTACGCCACTGACTTAGATGAGGCCAACAGATTGGTCCGGAGGCTTCATTCAAAGTATCCTCAAGTGCCTATTTACCTCTCGCGTGCAAGCCCTGTTATCGGCACGCACGCAGGGCCTAGTCTCATTATTGTTAGCGTGCTTGGAGACAGGCAATCTGCCACCTAGCAGCGATAGAAAATGAGGGAAAATATAGCGGATTCTCAGCGTAAGATGAGAAGATGCTACTAGGTATTCTAAGCATAATCATCGGGTATCTTTTAGGCTCCATTCCTACAGCCTACATCGTGTCTCGCATGCGTAAAGGCA
>DATKVL010000281.1:0-3996 GCA_035530115.1 Dehalococcoidia bacterium
GTCGGGCGTAGCTATTTCCCGTTCAAGCTCCCGGGCGATTCTGACTACCTTCTCTACCAGTTCGGCGTTGCTCTTAGCCAATACTCCTTTGCGGACATAAATATTGTCTTCAAAGCCCACGCGGACATGCCCACCCATCATTATGGATAGTGTCGCCAGGTTAAACTCGGCGGGATAGCCGGCGCCAATTACCGACCACTTGTAGTTTTCCGACCCGAACAATCGGTCAGCTGTTTGTTTCATGAACATGATATTTTCCAGATGGGCGCCGATCGCACCTAGAATTCCGGTGACAAATTGCACCCAGATGGGGAACTTCACCAGCTTTTTCCTAATGCAATACTGTATGTTGTAGAGGTGCCCTACGTCATAGGCTTCGTGTTCGGGTTTGGTGTTATTCTCAGTCATGGTCTTGCAGAAGTGCTCGATATCACCAAAGGTATTCCGGAAGATAAAATCTATGGTTCCAGCGGCAAAATCCTTCTCCCAGGGATACTTGTAGTCTGAGTCCTTATACCGTTCGGTTATGGGGTGGATTGAAAAGTTAATCGAGCCCATGTTAAATGTGGCCAGCTCCGGTTTAAGAGCCGGGACAACCCTTATCCTTTCCGCCGCTGTCATTTCCATGGTACCGCCCGTGGTTACACAGACAATGACATTGCTTTTTGCCTTGATGAGAGTGGCAATCTCCCGGTAGACTGCCGGGTCGGTAGTTGGTTTACCGGTCTGCGGGTCTCTGCCATGGACGTGTACCGAAGCCGCGCCAGCATCGGCACACCTTACCGCCTCATCGCAGATTTGTTGTGGTGTAAGAGGCAGATAAGGTGTCTGCGTTGGTAGGGTGATATTGCCAGTCAAGGCGGCCGTTATGATAAGCTTTTCCATTCTATGCGTTCCTCCTCACGTTTCTGATTACTAATAACATATGTTCTGTCTCAAGTTTGTTGCTTTCGGGAGTAATCAATAAGGTGTTTCGTAAGCCTTTCTCTAGTGCGCTTTATGCTTTCTGGTGTCCATTTGTCATAAAAACCTTTTCCAGATTTAAACCCAAGCTCACCTTTACTTACCTTGTCCTTTAAGAGTGGTGAGGGGTTGTGAGAAGCCTCTAAATCCTGCAAAACGTTATTGTGAATGGCCAGAACCAAATCTAGCCCTACCATATCGGCATTCTCAATTGGCCCCAGAACCGCAATCCGGATACCAAAACTTTGCTTAATAGCATCGTCAACAGTAGCTGCATCAGCAATGCCTTTTTCTACAATTGAGATGGCTTCTCGCCACAGGGCGTGCTGGAGACGGTTAGCGACAAATCCTGGGACATCCTTCAAGCATTTGATGGGATATTTCCCCGCCTTTTTCATGAATTGATAGGTTATTTCCATTGTCTCATAAGAGGTATCCTTTCCCTTTACGACTTCAACCAAAGGGATAAGGTATGGTGGAAACCAGAAGTGTGTTCCAATGATTCTATCCCTATTCTTGGCTTTAGATGCTATCGCCGTTATACTGATTACCGATGTATTTGTGGCCAGAATAACATCCCTAGGGCACATCTGATCTAATTCCTTAAATAGGTCTTGTTTTACCTTTAGGTCTTCAGCCACTGATTCAATAATAATCGGGGCCTTTGCCACTGCTTCATCTATGTTTCTTGTTGTTTTTATCCTGCTTATAATCTTCTTTATTTCATCTTCTACGTTAGCTTGTCCTTGCAGTAAGGCGGGGAGATTTGACCTAATGTTTTCAATGGCTTTGTCTAGTGTTTGCTGAGTCCGGGAGTATAAAGATACCTGATAACCTGCCTTGGCAAAATGCAGTGCCAGTCCATGCCCTACCATGCCCGATCCCAGCAAAGCGACGTGATTAATTTCTTCGGCTTTCATAAGCTGCCCCCCTCTCTTACTCGGGCAAGAATTGTAATCATTGCTCGGAATAGAGAAGATTACTAATAGTTAATAACTACAAGCATACTCGCTGGCTTATTGGTCTTGTTGAGTATCGATCTACCTTCGTTGGGAGCGATGTAGACTGAATCCCATGGGCCGAGGGTTACCTCTTCCTTATCGGTCTTGACCGTGATTTCTCCGTTCAGGACGAAGTAGTATTTCTCCGCTGGCGTAGCGCCGAATTCAGCCCCACCGCCGGGAAGGAAATGGGACATGCCTACCCAGAACTTCTCAGCTCCGGTCTCCTCTTTGCCGCTTAACCTAAACGCAACCATCTTGAAATGACCGGGAGCCTCATAGGGCTTGACCTGAGCTAAACTAATCTTTTTCATATTTTCTCCCTTTTAATTGCAAATTACTCGGGTCGTGAGTAATCCGGATTATTGTGTGCCGTACTTGTAAACGCGATCCGGGACATCGTTGAGGTCCTTCTCATCAATGAAGGCAACCATACGAACGATGGAGCCATCACCCATGTACCATCGGATCGGGAAACCAGAAATTTTGCATCTTTTCCCGACTACCTTAGCGATATCGCCACCGACATTTTCCCAGCCGAGGATACCGTTTCTCATCAGCAGGTTATGGCAGGGTTCCCACTCCGGGAAGTCTTGCAATACATCATGACCGGTGAGTTGCTTGTACTCTTCACAAACGTCTTTCCTTAGAGGCCCAGGACCATGAGGTCCAATAGCAGTGTGGAGCGGATGGTCCAGAGCTTGCTGGTCCACGCCGACAGCTTTAACTTTATGCGATACAAACCATTCACCAGCCTCTCTGCCCAATCCGGGCGAATAGCAGAAATAAGTGGTGTTATCGCCCCAATATTTATTCCAACCGGTATGGACAATAATGATATCGCCCGCCTTCATAGGCAACCTCTTATTGGCCACGTCGAGATCACTGGCGGTGATGAGCCCCCATTTTTTCTTTGGGATATCCCAGACTACAGCATCGCCATAGTAGCAGGTCAGGGGAATTTCGTGAGTAAACAAACCGCCCTCAAATACGTGCCCTGGTGAATCGGCATGCGTGGTGCAATGCATGACGGTCGTTATTTTCTGGGACAGAACGCCGGACTTTGCCATATAGTGCATTCTTTCGATTTTAACATCTTCAAAATACGGCCACAGGGGTGAACCAGCACCAAACGGATGACTCAAATCGACCAAAACTTCTTTCCCCATAACATATACCTCCTTAAATTTTAATTACTTAGTTCTCAGCAGCTCAACGCTAAGCCTCAGGCAATCTCACCCTGAATATGCAAGAATGTCATGCCCCACCCCGTAAGCCATTAGTCAGCCCGAAGGTATCAAACTGTATCAGCTTATGCTGTTTACTCCCTAGAAATAACGCCAACTACGTCTATCTCGACCAAAAATTCAGGTTTTCCCAGACTGGCGACTTGCATAAAGGTACTAGCCGGCGGGTTATCGACCAGAAATGGAGCATATTTTTGATAATACTCTAGCTCTGTCTTTCGCATACGGGGATAATCCTCTAAATTCTTAAGGAATATGAGTGTCTTGACAATGTTATTCATGGAACTTCCTGCCTCCTCCATGGCCATCCTGACCTTGTCAAGGGCTATTACCATCTGCTCTTCAAAAACTTCAGTCTCTGTTTTGAGAGTTTCTGGGTTTAGGCCTTGACAGCCAGAGACAAAGATCGGATTGCCGACCACGACAGACCTAGAGAACTTAGGTGCTTCGGGAGCTACATGAGGATAAGCCAGCTTCTTACCACCCCAATACTCTGGATAATGTTTGACCTCCGAGTCCACTTCATTGCCTCCTGATAGAAATTATTTTCCCGCTGCTACCAAGTAGTCACGCCACCGTCAATGTAAAGGACCTGCCCTGTAATGAAGTCCGACGCCTTTGAGGCAAAGAACACGGTAGCTCCTACAATATCCTCCGGCATTGCCCAGCGGCCAAGCGGGATACGAGACTTCATCTGCTGGGCAAACTGGGGGTTGGCCAAGGCAGGACGGGTAAGTTCGGTTTCCACAATAGTGGGCGCGACCGCATTCACCAGCACGTTGTAC
>DATKVL010000282.1:0-6749 GCA_035530115.1 Dehalococcoidia bacterium
GCAGTGCTGAAGTTCACATTAAGCACATAAAGAATGGTCCCGGTGATGGCGGTGGCCACGATGCCAGTAAGAAGCATGGCTATCAGCAGCTCCACCATGGTAAACCCCTTCTCACCTTTCTTTAGCTTTTTCATCTTCATTGTGATTCAGCCGCCATTTGTAATTTGGGATTTCTGAACTCTTTATACCTCTGTGTATGCCGCCGGCTGTCTTTTGTAGCCCTCCAGGATAAATTGTTCTTCTACTACTTTTCTGTCAGAGCGAACAATGTCATAACAAATAATCACCGTTATCTTCTGAAGCCCATTATCCTCATATACAGCTGTGTTATTCCCGCTATTCCAGGGTATGCCTATTACACCATCAACAATCTCATCGTCACGGTTGAGACTCCAAATAGTGTAACCGTAAGGGACGGGTGATGGTGTAATGTCTTCAAGGGACAAATAAGTACCTACATCTCCAAGATCTGCAGGTTCATACTCCTTGTTCTTAATATATTCCATCTGGCTTTTGGCCAGGCTTTCGGCAGTGGCCTGCCTATCGGTCATGATGAGAACCGTGGAGGCGTAAGATAGGGCACCCATAATGGCGACAGCAAGTACCCCGATAAGGGCTATAGCTATCGACACCTCAATCAGGGAGAACCCCCTGGAGCTGCCTTGAAAGGCCCTCCTTACTTTGCTACTCAGTCTTAGTTTTTTCATTTTTCCAGTATTTCTCTAAATTAGAATCCAAATGACAAAATCCAAACATTTGAATGCCAAAACCACCTCTTTTTCTCATTTGAGTTTTCGACTTTGTCATTTGTCATTACCTCCGTGATAATCCTCACCTAGACACCTAGCTGATTATAGACAGAATACAGGGCTGAAAACATAGCTAAAACAACAAAAGCAACCACCAAACCCAGAATTATCGTTATCACTGGCTGAATAAGCCCCACCGCCGAGCTGGTCTTATCATCAGCCTCGGTCTCAAAGCTTTCGGCTACAGTACCTAGCGTATTCTCGAGATTACCGGTTTCTTCGCCAACTCTCACCATTTGCGTCATTAAGGGCAGGAAGAGCTCACTCTTAGCCATGGGTTGGGACAAGCCTTCGCCTCTGATTAAGGCCTGCTGAACTTTGGTCAAACCCTGATTTATGGCCCTATTGGTAATACTGCGGATGGTTACGGCCAGGACTTCCGGTAGGGGTAAACCGACTCTGATTAACAATGACATAGTCCGGCAGCAACGGGAAAGCTCACTGAGGTGGACAATACGCCCGACTACAGGCAAACCAAGCATCATTTTATCCCAACGGTATCTCCCGGCCGGGGTCCTGATATAGATATAGCCTGCGACAACAGCAATTAAAAACCCAAGCAGAAGATAAAGCCCATAGTGGTTAAGCCAATTAGTAAGGCCCATAAGCATTTTGGCAGGCAGAGGCAACTCAGCCCCGAGTTGAGAATAAAAGCTGACAAAGGTGGGAAAAACAAGGGTGACCAATACCAGTACCACGACAATAGCGACAACAACCACGATAATGGGGTAGGTCAAGGCACCTTTTATTCTCTTCTGGGTGACGGCTCCCCTCCCTATATAGTCGGCCATTTGCCTCAGCACCACCTCCAGGTTACCGCCTTGCTCACCGGCAGCTATTGCCTGGGAGTACATTGTAGAGAAAGCCTGAGGGTGCTTGTCCAGAGCCATTGACAGTGAACTACCGCCGCGAATATCCGAGGCTATCTCACCAACTATGTTCCGCAGGGTTTGACTAGTTATTTGGTCTTGCAACAAATCTAAAGAAGTAACGATATCGGTGCCGGATTCCAGGAGTAGCGCTAGCTGGCGGGAAAACATGATTACTTCTTGCGGCTTTATACGAGAAAAGCTGGCTAGCAGTTTTTCTTTATTAAATAATGAAACGACTTTCTTAAGGCTGACTACCCGGTAGCCGCCATAGCCCAGCAGCTCGGTTGCCGCCTCTTCACTGATAGCCGAAACCTTGCCCTGAACTAATTTCCTATCTTCAGTATAGGCTGTATAAGCGAAATCCATTTATAACCTCCAAACGGCTAAGCTGTAGTGTAGGCATTACGCAGCACCTCAGCGGGGGTGGTAATACCTTCCTTTACCTTACGCATGCCATCGTTCATTATAGATATCATACCGTCTTGAAGTGCCCGCTCTCGGACAGCACTGCTGCTGGCTTGATTACAGACCATCATTCCTATCGTGTCGTTCATGGTTAGAATCTCAAAGATTCCCGTCCGCCCCAGGTAACCGGTATAGGCGCAGGACTTACAGCCGGTACCGTAGCGGAACTCGGTCTGTTTCTCCCCCATTTCCTTTTCATAAGCCATCTGCTCGACCAGGGGAGCCTCAACAGGGTGGCTACAATCAGGGCAGATGCGACGCACCATCCGCTGGGCGACAACACCAATGATCGCCGAGGCTATCAAGAAGGGCTCTACCTTCAGGTCAAGGAGACGGGAGAGCACACCGGCAACATCATTAGCGTGGATAGAAGACAGCATCAGGTGCCCGGTTAAGGCTGCCTGGACAGCTATGTTAGCTGTCTCGTCATCGCGTATCTCACCAACCAGTATTACGTCAGGGTCAAGACGAAGTATGGACCTCAAGCCGCTGGCAAAGGTAATGCCAGCCTGGAGGTTAACCTGAATCTGGTTAATATTCTTAAATCGGTACTCAGCAGGGTCTTCAATAGTAATGATGTTCCTCCCGTGAGTATCAAGGGAATTGATTGAGGCATACAGAGTGGTAGTTTTGCCAGCTCCGGTGGGACCGCTAATCAGAATCATACCATAGGGAACCTTGAGCATCTTTTCATATTTTGCCAGGCTATCAGGTAGCATACCAAGCTCTGCTAAACCCAGAGTAGCCAGTGACTTATCCAGAAGCCGCAGGGTTACTGTCTCACCCAAGACAGTGGGAGCGGTAGCGACTCTGACATCTATCTCTCGCCCTTTAGTCACGGTAGAGAATTGACCATCTTGAGGACGAAAATGGTCAGCGATATTCATTTCACCGAGGATTTTAATTCGTGAAACGAGTGCTCGATGTACATTTAGAGGTAGAGACATCGTATCGTGAAGAGTGCCATCTATCCGGTAGCGTATTCGTACTCTATCTTCTTCTGGCTCAATATGAATGTCCGATGCACGAGCTTTGACTGCCTCGTCAATTATAAGGTTGAGAGCCTGAACCAGAGGAGTATCAGTAGCAGCACTAACGACAAGTTTCTCATCAGTTTCCTCAGCCGGGATAGAGACACGAGAAATCTGCTTTTCAATTTCGCCATAGGCTTTATAATTGAAGTCAATAGCGTCCCTTATTTCCTGGACAGTGGCAGCTACAGGCTTAATCCTCATTCGGCTCTGGGCGGAAAGAGCTTCCAAGGCAAAGACATCAGTCGGGTCTGCTATAGCCACTTCCAGTGTCCTGCCAGATATAGTCAGGGGTATGGCATTATACCTTCTGGCCATCACCTCAGGAATCAATTGTAGTGCCTCAGGCTGGGGCGTCTGTCTCAGTAGCTTGCCCCTCGGCTTATCTAATTTAGTTGACTTCCCTTTTTGCTCGACGGTTATCTCTTCAGTCACAGGTTTAGAAACTAGTTTTTGACCCAACCCAAGGACTTTTATCTGCTGGTGCTGGGCAAATTGCTGTGCCTCGGGGCTAAGCTCCACCGATACCACAATGACTTTCTCATCAACGCCAGCCTCATAGGCTTTAGTATCAAATAACATTACCTGTTCCAGGTTCACTTCTTTCTCCCCATTCAGGAAATCTATAGCCAGCTTGTGCTCAACCTGATCGTTTTCAGTATGAGCCAGTATATCGAAGGTATATTCGACTCCTGATCGGCCTTTAACTTTGGCTTTCTCTTTTACTTCATAGCCCCGGTCGGCTAAAGATTTGACCAGGTCTTCCTTTGTCTCAAACCTAACCGGCTCCTCGGGCTTAACTGGCTGCGCGGGTTTCAGGGTTAATAGTTGCCCAATTTGTTCTCCATCAATAACCTTTATTCGCTGTTTGCGAGCCAGCTGTTTCGTCTCCTGACTAAGTTCAGGGATGGCAATAAGAATCCTGTCAAGAATGCCGCAATCATAGGCTTTATTGGCAAAGCTGAAAATGGTGCCCACTTCTATATCCCTATCACCACCAGCAGCAATGCCGATAGCAATATTGTAGCTAGTAAAACCATCGTTTCTTTGAGCCAGCATATCAAAGGTATGCTCAATCCCTGACTTCCCGGGGAGCTTCGCTCCCTCGGTTACTTCATACCCCTGCTGCCCCAGATACTCTCTAATCTGGGCTTTTAGCTTCGGACCAATTTCCATATGACGTACCTTCCCATCCATTTTCTCCAATCTGGGTAAAGTGTAATTTGCCAATTGGCTAAAGTCAATATTATTAACCATGTCTTAACCCGAGCTAACTAGGGCGTAATAATCTCCCTCTTTCACAAGCTAACTACAATTTAGCATATCGTATTAGTTTGTCAATAGGACTTTTGGGGGAGTCCCTTGTGAGCTTTCGCGGATTGGGGGGGAACAAGTCCCTCCCCTACAGGAGTTGTTGGTTTTACCAGTTATTGCCACGCCCCGACTTGTCGGGGCGTGGCAATCCCATTGGGTAAATTCCAAATCCCAAGCTCCAGATAAATCCAAATGTCAAAGTCCAGATGGCAAATGAAATCTAAATGCTTAAATGCCAAAGCTACTTGTTTTTGTCATTGCTTAGGGTTTTGGGCTTGATTTGACATTTGAGCTTTGGGGTTTGATATTGCTTAGGACTTGGTGCTCGGGATTTATCCCTTTGTAAGGAGGTGTCTCACAATGACTTTTATGTCACTGTTTCTGCAAATCACTATAATTACCTATAAAGCGGCATTCAAATTTCATCAAAATCTTCTAATCCCCTCCGTGGTTTTGCTTCTGGTGAAATCCAGCCGCTGTGCAGGGCGAGAGCAACAGCATGGGCTCTATCATTAGCATTTAGCTTACGAAGGATGGCACTGACATGATTCTTAATTGTTTGTTCGCTGATTTCTAGGATACGGGCGATTTCTTTATTTGAGTTGCCCTCAGCAACGTAGGTTAGAATCTGCGTTTCCCTGTTGGTAAGAGGAGCGACTAGGCCTTCCATAGTTCTCCCCATACCACGAAACTGGTTTAATACCTGCTTGGCAACCCTGGGTCTGGTCATCAGGCTTTCATTTATGGGGTATTCACCTTTGCGGGCTCGTCTTATAGTGCTAGCCAGCTCGTCGGCAGTGGCCTTCTTACTCAAGCAGGCTACGGCTGCAGTTTTAATGACCTCAAAAAGCTCTTCATCATCAGGGTCAGGGCTTAGCACTACTACTTTAGTATTTGGGTAGTATTGAGCAATTTTTCTACCCAGCTCAATCCCGCTGAGGCTGGCCAGGTCAGAGCCAATTAGAGCAACATCAGGGAGATTAGCTTCAATTAGCTCCAGTGCATTCTGAGTTGGGTCGCATTCTAATACCTCCAGGTCAGGTTGTTGAGACAGCATCTGACGCACCCCGGCTCTGAAAAATGCTTGCTCATCAATTACCATCACTTTGATCTTATTCATCAGCCACCTCCTGGTGAAGCTTTACATATTTAATTCAAACACCTTCCTGGTTATTTAGATTTAGCTCCAGTGATCTATCGTATAATGTAATCACCTTTGGTGTCAATAGTCCATATTATATCACCCCGCGCCGCCAAGTATTTGGGGGGCTTGACAAGTGCCATTGAGGTAGTATAATAGTAATAGGCCAAAGGTAATATATATTGGGATGATATAATGAATCGGCGAAGGTCTAATATAGAGATAATAGCTGATATGCTCAGAGTTGGGGAAAATGGCGCTGGCAAGACAGAGATTATGTATAGCGCCAATATGAGCTATGCCCAGATACAGAAGTATCTTGCTTTCCTCTTGAGCCACGGGTTCATTAACAAAGTGAAGGTGGGAAATCCCGCAGTTACCTATCAGGTAACGGACAAAGGGGGAGAGCTGCTCAAAAATATAAACTGCATAATTGAAGTGCTCGAGTTCCACAATGGCCATAATGGCAATGGAGCTTGAGGCTTAAATGTTGCGGAGTTATAGAGGGGTGCCTGGAAGTAGAGTGAGGTCACCCCTTATTTAACATAAAAATCTAAGGAGAGTGTTATGATAGGAGCGGTATATGTCTGAAAAAAGGATGCTGATAGTAGATGCTGAGCTGGTGAAAACGGTAGATGACAACCGTGGTGATATGGGGCGGTCTGAGTTTATCAACTTCCTTATTGAGACTCAGTTGAAGGAAAAAGAAGAAAGTAAAAAGCAAGGCATCGTAACCCGAGAGGAATTTCACCAGTTTCAGGAAGGCACGAAAGAGCTATTGCGCAATTTCCTGGAATTCTTTATCAGCTATGGGTTGGAGCTAGGCAAGCAACCTGGCGATAACGAATTCGAGCAATTAGCTCAGAAACTGCAAAGTCTAGGTAGCTCAGCAAAGGTAAAAAGCTCCTGACTTTCTTTTCTCACATTTTCCGCCACAATCACATTCCCCACAGCTTCAACTAGAACTATCTTCTAGAACATAATCTCTTCCCAAGCTATTCCTAGCCCTGTCATACTATCTTCAGGATAATGAAGTTCCTGCGTTGTCGTTTTGAATGACACGAGGGAAAACAGGGGGTATAGCTATGACAAGGCCGATTGAGCTACTGCGTCAGGG
>DATKVL010000283.1:0-2242 GCA_035530115.1 Dehalococcoidia bacterium
GGGTGAGAGTGCCCCTCGGTGCCTCCACAATGCCTACCCCTTCATCAGGCGTCGCCGTCGGTATGTTGCGAATATCCGGGCTGGTTATTTCCGGATCTCGGCTAAGTTCGAGTAACCTCTCGGCAGCATAAAGAAGTTCAACAAGGCGTGCCCAGTGGGTTGCCAGAGTGAAGTTAGCTGGCTTGCCTCCCAGAGTAGAGTACATTCTTTCATATTCTTCCTGGGCCAGGGGAGTTGCCATACCATCGGCAGCATTCAGCCGGGACAGCGGTGTGGCTCGATAAACTCCGCTGTCTTTGCCGTCAACAAAACCTTTCCAGCCAACTTTTTTAAGGTAGGGAAACTTGAGATAAGTCCACGGCTCGACTCGTTCAGCTATATGTTCCAGATATTCCCGGGGAGCATACTTGCAGAACTCTTTGCCATCAGGGCCAACTACTCGTACTTTACCATCATAAAAGTTGACCTTATTGTTTTTATCGACCAAGCCCATATTATAGGACTTTTGGGTAAAGGTATCGCTCAGGACCATATCCAGGTAAGCTTTATTTTTGAGAACAACGTCGTCGAAGACTTTAAGCGATAATTTGCCGAACTCCACCGACTGTTTGGCTATCTCCTCTATCTTTGCTCTTTCCTCCTCATTTATGGCCCTGCTCACGCCGCCGGGCAGTCCAAAACAGGGGTGTATTGGACGGCCACCAACTGTCTGGATAATCCAGTGATTTTGTTTACGGGTATTGATTACAGCACCACCTAGCTCCAATCCTACCTTGGCGATTACTCCAAGGATATTGCGTTCCGCAGGTGGAGCATCTGGCCCCATAACGAAATCAGGGGCGGCAAGGATGTAAAAGTGGGTAGTGTGGTCAGTTACAAAGAAAGCGCTGTAAAGGAGCTCACGCAGCTTTTTGGCAGTGCTGGTCGGTTCGACATGAAACAACTCATCTAAGGCTTTGGTTGCTGCCATGTGGTGGGCTTCAGGGCAAACGCCGCAGATACGCTGAGTTATCTGGGGCATGTCCTCAGCCGGGCGGCCCTCGGAAAATTTCTCAAAGCCTCTAAGTTCAGGAATCTGGAGATAGGTATTGGCTACGCTGCCATCATCATTGAGGAAGATGGTAATCTTGCCATGGCCTTCAAGGCGGGTAATGGGATCAATCGTTATTTTCTTCATTTTATCCTTGCCCTCCTAAGTAGTGAATCTGGCAGACTGTAACGGTAGAAAGTGCCTGCCGGGTCGGGAATATCATCAATTATTCTTTGAATTTCCTCAGGGTCGTTAGAATCAATGATAGACGAGAGAGCACTCAAGAAGTGAGCTCCCTGGTCAATTACTCCTTCTACTGGTCCATAACAGCCGGTGCAAGGCATGTTGGCCTGAGGACAGAGAGCACCACAGCCCCCTCGAGTAGCTATGCCATAGCACAATAAGCCCTGCTCCAGCAGACATTTTTCCGGTTCAGGGATTATTTCGTAAGGGCGATAGAATTTTTTGATCTTCTTTTCCTCTTTCTTACGGGGACACTCATCGCAAACAGCCTTTATCGAGTGACTTATGACAGTCCCTTTCGGTGGTAACTTGCCTGTAATCAAAGCTTCAAGGGCAAGCCAGGTAGTCTTTTCCTCCGGGGGACAACCGGGAACGAAATAATCGACATCCACGGTTTGGGCCAAGGTTTTAACCGTATCATAGAGTTCAGGAAGCTCGAGTTCGCCCTCGGGCACCTTGACTTTCGTCTGAGGGAAAATTTTCCCAGGATTCTCAGTTGACGGCGTTTCAATATAGGCCCGTTCGAATGTCATTTGCCGGTTGTAGAAGTTAGACAACCCGGGTATACAGCCTTCATAAGCACAAGAGCCATAGGCTATCATTACCTTGGATTTGGCTCGCAGAAGACGGGCCATGTGCTCGTTTTCTTCATTCCGAATAGCTCCGTTGAAAAGACAGACATCTACACTATTATCTGCCATATTCTCTACATCAGAATACTTGAAGTCCATGCCTACCGGCCAGAACACGATGTCAGCAACCTCAGCTAGCTTCAGTATCTTTTCATGTATAGCCAGAGTTGCAATTTCACATCCACCACAACTGGCACCCCAATAAAGAGCTATCTTAAGTTTAGCCATGTTTTACCTCCTTAGAACTCTGCTTTAAATGGCCCGATGAACTTGGCCCAAGGTTTTTTATGTCTTGAGTAAAACTATTAGTTACCTCAGCAAATTTTGCTCCTTCAGA
>DATKVL010000284.1:0-1818 GCA_035530115.1 Dehalococcoidia bacterium
GCTAGCGGTAGACTTGCTAGGGCCTAGCCCCGATGGCAGTCACAACTTGCTGCTAGAGCGGGGGACTCACGCACCCACTGTTTATGAAAAGACATATTACCTGATAGTAATCAGAGAGCTTGAGGAAATACCTCCTGTTCCAGAGAATACTGTGGCGCTTGTGGCTTTTAACATAACTCCTCCGGGCGCTGGTTTCGACAAGGATATTTTCCTGACACTGGGCTTGGATGAATTGCAATTGCCCGAGAATGCTCTAAATGTAACCATGGCTTATTATGATGATGTTAATGGAGTCTGGGTATTCCTGGAGAGTGAAGCAGGCGGACCAAATGGCGTGGCAGAACTGACTCTATCTGCGCCTATAAATCACTTCTCCATATTTGGCGTACTGGCTGAACTTGGCTCCACACCTACCCCACCTGCCCACTTTATACCGAGTGGCTTGACTATAGTACCCAGTGTGGAAAAGACTACCTTCGTGACCAAGACCGGGGAAAGCGTTACCATTACCGCCAACGTAGCCAACGACGGTTGGCAGGAAGGCACCTATACTGTTGTGCTAAAGCTAAATGGAAAAACAGTAGATACCAAGACAGTGACACTGGATGCCGGACAGAGTAAGCAGGTGAAGTTCACCGTATCCGAACTAGATTACGGACAGTATGAGGTGGAGGTTGCCGGGTTGAGTGGTGATTTCATGGCGTCACGAACCATCACCTGGTGGCTTATCATTGTCATAATAGCCGCGATTGGTTTGATTATCTGGGGAGTGGTCTGGGGAAGAAGAAGGCGCAAGGCACAGCAAGAAGCATAGAAAGATAAAACGGGGATAGCCGAGCCTCAGGCTCGGTTATCCCCCTCCCTCTCTCACCCTGCCAAATCTGGTTAAGTATAAACGTGTAATAGCTTTATAGCAAGGAGATTTGGCTAGGAAAAATTGCTGGCTGTGTGCCTATAAGTTAGGTGGTAACAGCGGTAAACACCATAATCATAAGGAAATCATTCGCCAGAGGTTAGATAAATTGGTGGAAAAAAAGAGGACAACAGACATAAAGCGCGTATTAGCTCTCGTCATTCTTGTCTCGCTGGTGGCGTTGCTAATAATTACTTCTGGATGTGTAGCAGTTGGAGCTCAAACTAGGGAGCCTTATACCTATTCCTCTGAGATTTACGATGCCTCTAAGGTTTCGCCAGCAACTGAGCAGGAGGTTCTGGATTTTCTGGCTCGAGATTCCACTGATGAAAATTTGTGGAGAGAGGGGATCTATGAGTGTGGACATTTCTCCGCTGATGTCTGGTGGAATTCCTATATGCAAGGACTGGAAGCCTGCATGGTCTGGGTAAAGCGTATGAAATGGGGTCAGGAACAACTTCACTGGGTAGTTAAGTTTCACATTGAAGACGAAACTCAGAACTATTGGCTCTGGGTAGAGCCATCAAGTGATGAGGTTGTTGACGAAGACGACTACGCAATCCAGGACACTTTTTGCGGAGAGGAAGCTTTCAATCTTTGCAAAACTTGGTGGGAGGAAAGCCTTAGCTAGGTCAAAGCTTGCCCATTACTCTCCTTCCTTGATAATCTCAAACAGCTTTTCCGAGCTCTCTAGATGGTCAATATATAGAAGGCCATCGAGATGCTCAATTTCCTGTTCAAGAGCCTGAGCCAGAAGCCCTTGTGCTTTGAGGCGAAATTCCTTACCGTATCGGTCTTTCGCTTTGACTTTCACTGTTACCGCCCTTTTTATTTCCCCCAAGTAGCCAGGTATGGATAAGCAGCCTTCCTGAACTATTCGCTCACCCTCCTTTTTTACTATTGCG
>DATKVL010000285.1:0-5635 GCA_035530115.1 Dehalococcoidia bacterium
CGCAAGGCGGACGGAAGTGGATTTTTATCTACGTCCAGCTTGTTGAAAGGCGAGTTTAAGGAAGCAGTTCCGCCTTTTAATACCGTAATCGGTGTAGTGGCTACCGATGCCAAACTTAGTAAAGCTGAGGCAAACAAATTGGCCCGCGTGGCCCAGGTTGGCATTGCTCGCACTATTGACCCATGCCATACCATGTATGATGGCGATGCTTTATTCGCTCTTTCCTCGGGTGACAAGGAAGCCGACATTAGCGCTCTGGGGGCAACGGCTGCTGAGGTTGTCGCCGAAGCCATAGTTAGAGCAATTCGAAAGGCGGAAACTTTAGCTGGTGTGCCAGCAGCTAAGGACGTAAACAGATGCTAAAGACAGGCTTTATTGGCGCTGGAACGACGGGCACTGCTCTGGCAGTAAGGCTTTCTCAAAAGGGATGCCCGGTGGTGGCTGTATCCAGTCGGACTCTGTCCTCGGCGCAGAAGCTAGCCGGGCTGGTGCCTAATTGTCAGGTTTGCCATACAGCTCAGGAACTGGCAGATGCTGCTGAGATGGTCTTCATCACCACTCCTGACGATGTTATAGCCCAGGTATGCGGCGAAGTTCAGTGGCATGAAGGACAGAGCGTCGTGCATTGCAGTGGCGCTCATTCCGTAGATATTCTGGAGCCAGCGAGAAAACTTGGGGCTGCTGTTGGCTCCTTTCACCCGTTGCAGACTTTTGCCGATGTTGACCAGGCCATAGAAAATTTGTCCGGCTCTACCTTTGCCCTGGAAGCCGAAGGGCCACTGCTGTCAATGCTAAAGGAGTTGACTTCTCTCTTGAACGGCAACTGGGTGGAACTTAAGCCGGGGGACAAGGTACTGTATCACGCAGCAGCCGTTTTCGCTTGTAATTATCTGGTGACCCTGGTGAAGCTGGCTCTGGACCTGTGGCAAGATTTCGGGGTATCGTCAAAGGAGGCGACCAGGGCCTTGCTGCCCTTGCTCGAAGGGACGATAAACAATATTGACAATATCGGCTTGCCTAACTGCCTCACCGGTCCTGTTGCCCGCGGGGATTTAGGCACTATAGAGAGGCACTTGAGCGCTCTTGAGGCCAGGAGTCCTTCTTTGCTCACTACATATAAAGAGCTAGGGCTTCAGACTATTCCTATTGCTTTAGCGAAAGGCAAGGTCAATGAACAGAAGGCAGAAGAGATGAAAGCCTTACTTTCTTTGAAAAGAAAGTAAGCAAGGAAACTGCACGCCTAGGGAGGTAGAAAATGAGAACTATGCTGAAAAGTAAAATCCACCGAGCCCGGGTTACTCAAGTCGATTTGGATTACGAAGGCAGTATCACTATTGACAGGTCTCTCATGGAGGCCAGCGACATCTTGCCCTTCGAAAGGGTGGAGGTGCTAAACGTTAGCAATGGGGCCAGGTTCAGCACTTATGCTATCGAAGGTGAGGCGAATTCAGGGATTATTGGTATCAATGGCGCTGCCGCCAGACTGGTGGCAAAGGGTGACATAGTCATCATCCTCTCTTATTGCCAGGTTCCTGATGATGAGGCAATCAGCATAACCCCAAGCATAGTTCGTGTGGATAGACAAAACAGAATCATTGAGCCTTTACCTGTATTTCCTCTGCTTCGATGAGAGGGGAAGGGTAAACGCCAAGGAGGGAGGCCATGCGGGTTACTATTATCGATATAAAGGAAATGAAACAGAAGAAAGAGAAAATACCTATGCTTACCGCTTATGACTATGTGACGGCCAAGATGGTTGATGAAGCTGGCGTGCCCTTGATATTGGTTGGGGATAGCTTGGGGATGGTGATGTTGGGCTATGAGTCAACTATCCCGGTAACCATGGATGAGATGATACATCATACCAAAGCTGTAGTGAGAGGAGCTAAGAAGGCCTTAGTAATAGGCGATATGCCGTTTATGACTTATCATATCAGCGTCTCCGATGCTTTACATAATGCTGCAAGATTTATTCAGGAAGGGGGGGCACAGGTGGTGAAGTTGGAGGGGGGCGAGGTCGTTGCCGAACAAGTCAGGCGCCTTGTTGGCTGTGGCATCCCGGTTATGGGGCATATTGGCGTTACCCCACAATCAAAGCATCAATTGGGGGGATTCAAGGCACGGGGTAAGGTGATGGAGGAAGCCAAAAAGTTGCTCAATGATGCCCGTATTTTGGAGGAAGCTGGCGCTTTTGCTATCGTTCTGGAATGCACTCCAGCACCTCTTTCCAAACTGATTACTCAAAAGCTTACTATTCCCACGATTGGCATCGGCGCCGGACCTGATTGTGATGGTCAAGTCCAGGTAATCAGCGATATGTTGGGCCTTTACACTGAGTTCGTGCCCAGGCATGCCAAGCAATATGCCAGGTTAGCCGGAGAAATTAAGAATGCTGTTGCCGATTACATATCTGAAGTTAAATCTCTTAGTTTCCCCACTATGGAGCAGAGCTATACCATGGATGAAAGCCTCATCAAACAGCTAAAGGCTGAAAGCTAGCGGTATGCAAGTAGTAGGGCCTATATCCGAGATAAGGGCATTAAGGCAGAAGCTCAGCGGCATAGTGGGCTTCGTTCCCACGATGGGCTATCTTCACGAAGGTCATCTGGCTTTAGTAAAGCAAGCCAGGATGGACAATTCCACCGTTATTGTTAGCATTTACGTCAATCCTGCTCAATTTGGCCCCAGGGAAGATTTTGGCGCTTATCCCCGAGAGATTAATCGTGACCTGGAGTTGTTGCGGGGAGAGGGGGTGGATATCGTCTTTGTCCCCTCCGATGAGGAGATGTACCCACCTGAATTTAGTAGCTGGGTGGATGTGGAGAAGGTAACTGAGCGACTTGAGGGAGCATCTCGTCCGGGGCATTTTAGGGGAGTAGCCACCGTATTGGCCAAGCTATTCAATATTGTCCAGCCATCAAGGGCTTACTTCGGGCAGAAAGATGCCCAGCAGGTGATGGTCATTAAGAGAATGGTGGCTGACCTCAACATGGGGATGGAAATCGTAGTTGTACCTACGGTCAGGGAGAGCGATGGCTTGGCCATGAGCAGTCGCAATATTTACCTTAGCCCTGGAGAGCGCCAGGCGGCGACAATATTGTTCAAGGCTCTTACTTTAGCCCGGCAATTAAGGCAGGGTGGGGAAAAGGACGCTGGAAAGATTCGCCGGCAAATGACCTCGCTTGCCCAAAAAGAACCTCTAGCCCAAATTGCCTATGTCAGCATTGCTGATGCCGAAACGCTGGAAGAATTGAACTTGATCGACCGCCCGGCATTGGCTTCCTTAGCCGTCAGGGTAGGCAAAACGAGGTTGATAGATAACATGCCCCTGGAATAAGTGCCTCAGTTGACATATTGACGGATTCTGTCCTCGGAAACTAAAAATATTAAATTTAGCGAAAAATAAGTGGCCCCGGCTTTGGGTTTATTTGACAACAAAAAGGCCGCGTTGTATAATTGGCATACTCCTGAACGGAGTATAGTTCTGCACGTTAACAATTGAATAGGTTTTGTGTTCTGCCTGGCGTGGGTCAAGGGAGAAAGAGCATAGGGTGGATGCCTTGGCATCAGCAGCCGAAGAAGGGCGTGGCAAGACTGCGAAAAGCCTCAGTGAGCTGTCTAGCTAGCTTAGCTGGGGATTCCCGAATGGGGCAACCTGCTTGAGTGAAAACCCAAGCACTCGCTAAAGCGAGGGGGAACTGGGTGAACTGAAACATCTTAGTAACCTGAGGAAGAGAAATCAACAGAGATTCCCTGAGTAGTGGCGAACGAAAGGGGAACAGTCCAAACCAAGATAGCTAAGTGGGCTTGGATCCTAAGCTATTTTGGGGTTGTAAGACGCAAGGGGCAGATTCCAAGGTCTGCCACAGAGTGACAAAACTTTTCCTTAGTCAAATGCTTCTGGAAAGGGCAACCGTAGAAGGTGATAGTCCGGTAGACGAAAAGGGAAAGTCTCTGCTTGTGTTCTTGAGTACCACGGGACACGAGGAATCCTGTGGGAAGCAGGGGGGACCACCCTCCAAGGCTAAATACTGCTGATGACCGATAGTGAACCAGTACCGTGAGGGAAAGGTGAAAAGAACCCCGGGAGGGGAGTGAAATAGAATCTGAAACCCTGTGCTTACAAGCAGTCAGAGGTCCGATTTATCGGACTGATGGCGTGCCTATTGAAGAATGAACCGACGAGTTGATCTATGTGGCTAGGTTAAGCAACTTAGTTGCGGAGCCGAAGCGAAAGCGAGTCTGAATAGGGCGAGGCTCAGTTTACTGAGCAGGTCGCATGGATCAGACCCGAAACCGGGTGATCTATCCATGGCCAGAGTGAAGCTCAAGTAAAATTGAGTGGAGGCTCGAACTTGTGAATCAGGCAAAATTCTAGGATGAGCTGTGGATAGTGCAGGTGAAATGCCAAACGAACTCGGAAATAGCTGGTTCTCCCCGAAATGCATTTACGTGCAGCCTCAGGAAGTAATTTACGGAGGTAGAGCTCTGGATGAGCCAGGGACCGTGAGGCTACCGAACTCAACCAAACTGCAAATGCCGTAGATATAATCCTGGGAGTGAGACTGTGGGGGCTAAGCTCCATAGTCGAGAGGGAAACAGCCCAGACCATCAGCTAAGGTCCCTAAACGCAGGCTAAGTGGGAAAGGAAGTTGTGTCGCAGAAACAGCCAGGAGGTTGGCTCAGAAGCAGCCATCCTTTAAAGAGTGCGTAACAGCTCACTGGTCGAGTGATACTGCACCGATAATTTAACGGGGCTCAAGTCTGCTACCGAAGCTATGGTATCGCCTGAAAAGGCGATAGGTAGGGGAGCGTTGTCATGGCTGCGAAGCTGTGGTGTAAGCCATTGTGGAGCAATGACAAGTGAGAATGTCGGTATGAGTAGCGTGAAGGCATGTGAAAATCATGCCCACCGTAAACCTAAGGTTTCCTACGCAACGTTTATCGGCGTAGGGTTAGTCAGGGCCTAAGCTGAACCCTAATGGGGTAAGCGATGGACAGTAGGTTAATAGTCCTACACCGCGTAGCTTTTGTTTTAAGGCAAAGGGGGGACACAGGAAGGTAGGTTGAGCATGCCTAATGGACATGGTGTGTTTCCAACTCAAGGTGCATCAGGGCAGGCAAATCCACCCTGGTATTAAGCTGAGGGGAGGGAGAATTTGAGGGGCAACCCGATAAAACTCAACTGAGCCTATACTGTCAAGAAAAGCCTCGTTGCTAAAAAGCTAAGCGCCTGTACCGCAAACCGCCACTGGTAGGTGGGGATAAGTGTCCCAAGGTGTTCGAGAGAACCCTCGTTAAGGAACTCGGCAATCTAACCCCGTAACTTCGGGAGAAGGGGGCCCGCCTGTAATAAGGCGGGGGCACAAAATTGGCCCAGGCGACTGTTTAACAAAAACACAGGTCTCTGCTAAAGCGAAAAAGCTGAAATATAGAGGCTGATACCTGCCCAGTGCCAGAAGGTTAAGGAGAGAGGTTAGGATGGTAACATTCAAAGCTTTGAACTGAAGCCCTGGTGAACGGCGGCCGTAACTATAACGGTCCTAAGGTAGCGAAATCCCTTGTCGGGTAAGTTCCGACCTGCACGAAAGGTCTAACGACCTGGGCGCTGTCTCAACGAGGGACTCGGTGAAAT
>DATKVL010000286.1:0-6210 GCA_035530115.1 Dehalococcoidia bacterium
GGAAGTAACTGGGGGGTTGCATGGAGAAAACAGGCTGATGGGCAATTCGCTTATGGATATTGTAGTATTTGGCCGGATTGCGGGAAAGAATGCTGCTATATTCGCCAGGGAGAAAGCAAAAGAGGGAAAGCTAACCTTGGAGCACGTAAAGAGATATCATAAAGAGCTCGAAGAGGCCGGCATTATAACTGATAGAGTGGCCCCCATGCTCCTTCCCGATTATACTAGGCCTGAAGTAAAAGAAAAGCAGCTTACCGCAAGCTACTTGGGGACTTGGAGGTAAAAATCGGGCTTGAAGCAAAGGGTAATGATAAATATAGGTTGAGAGCTATGTCTAAGAAAGTCACGCTTCCTTTAACTGACGAAGTCTTAAAAGACCTCAAAGCCGGGGATAATCTCTTGCTCACCGGTGTCATCTACGTTGCCCGAGATGCTGCTCATAAAAGGATGGTCGAGGCTCTAGACCAGGGGAAGCCCCTGCCTTTCGATATCAAGGGGGCAACCATATACTACATGGGGCCCAGCCCGGCCAGGCCGGGGAGGGTAATTGGCTCAGCTGGTCCCACCACCAGTGGTCGGATGGATGCTTATGCCCCCCGCTTAATGGCCGAGGGACTGAAGGGGATGATTGGCAAAGGTTTGCGGTCGAGTGCTGTCAAGGATGCCATGGTGAAGCACAAGGCAGTCTACCTGGGGGCAATAGGGGGTGCCGGCGCCATAATTTCCAGGAGCATCAAGAAGGCAGAGGTGGTAGCCTACGAAGAACTTGGTGCTGAAGCCCTTCGCCGTCTGGAGGTGGCAGACTTCCCCGTTACGGTAGTAAACGACATCTACGGCGGCGACCTCTACGAAGAAGGCAAAGCCAAATATCAGGTCAAAGCTCCCTGAATGAGGCATTATGTGCACAGAATACCCATGCTGATTTGGTTCGCACGTTTTCGCGTTCTTTAAGAAACAGGCATAAATATGTTAATGATTCTGTCACTGAGGATGTGATATTTGGGTAGACCCAACGCAATTCTCATTTCATTTAGCCTACATCTCCACTCAGCTTCAGAGTCTGGACCCTGCTGCCCTCTATCACCGATAAAATATAGGAACACAAGCCAAGCAGGAATCCCTCCTAGGTACAACCAGTGGAGATGTGCCAAACGATTCGCATACTGATAATACTTACCAAGCCAGTCAGCGCCTTCTCTTACACCCAAGGCCTGTTTGACAACTGATAGGCTACGTCTGATCTTTTCCAGGCTATCAGCTTTGGCACCACATGTTGAGGTGCCTAGTTCCTTGAAATGACTCTTCGCTTCGAGAAGGATAACACCGTGCCTATCTCCGTCTCCAGCTACCGTGGCAAGAGCATCCCAGGATGGGCCGAGTCGTGGCCAAAACCTGGATAGACTAGGTTTCAGATGAGATAGCCCTACAGATCGAAGGAAACCAGCGTCCCTGAATTCACGGTAGTTTTGGCACGCAAGGGGGGACACCCAGTGTGGCTCATCTGAGTGGTAGGCTGATAATGAAGGACTTCTCGACAGTATAGACCGATTCAAATTTTCGGTGCTATCGTTAACTAGATTCTGTAGATAATAGCGGCTGCCTTTGTCCGCTCTCCCCGAATTCTTTCTTGCCATAAACTCCCTTGCTAGTATTATTTGTCAACTGTTTGAACAGAGTTTCCGAATTTTATGCTAGCAATCTTCTGTTCTTGTAGTCATACTTGGCTCTGTCGAACTTGATACCCAATCTAGACAAACCACTGGCAAGTAAGTTCATTACATCATGGGAGAACAGTGGGTGATAACGCTCGGCCAAGATATGTGAGTGTAGGTGTTCAAATTTTCGACCGCCATTTTGAATTATGATCATAGCTTCAGTCTGCCGCGACCTTTTGTATCTACCAAATTTGAAGAGATTATCCATTGCTATACAAGTGTCGTGGATAACTGCGGTGTAAAATAGTGTTTCGCTGATCACACCCATATTGATATTGTTGCCGGATTTCAACTCGATGATGTGCAGTGTCTTTCCATCTTCGCTAATTCCGCCTAGGTCAATGGCTGCAGCGCCACGAGTAAAGATAGCGGTTTTTTTCTCAATAGTCTTATGAAATACTCCTACGGGGAGCTGATTGAACAGCTTCTCTCGATTCAATCCCCAACACTCGCAAAGCAGTTCCTTACCTTCTTCGAATGTGAACCATGATTCTATCTTTCTTTCTATATTCTTTGTTTTGGGAACCGATTTTCGTTCGCGCAAGGGTTGGTTGAGATAGCAGGGCTCTTTTTTCAACCATTGTCCGAATTCCTCGACCTTCTCTCGAAGGACTTCGTACAAAGAAAACCAGTCAGGAAACAGTCTTAGGAAATTGGCCGTCCGATACAAAAACCGATTGAAGTGGCACGCTTTTGAGTTGCCTAATACTCCCACTGAGTAATCAGAAGGGAACGGAAAATCGAGTTCTACTTTCGTTGTTAAATCCGGAAGCCATGTCTTAAGAGCAACAACCCATCCTTCAAAGGCAACGCTGTTTACTTGCATGTTCAGTGCAGGGATGGAGACACGGGCTCTCAAAACTCCATTGTAGCTGGAAAAATCTATGTCCTTGGGCAGTCCAACATGAGAATGTGCTATCCCTTCATTCCGTAGCTGTTCTTTGAGTGAAAGGATGATCTCTTCTTTCGTGACGGGTTCTGCGTTAATCATGCCTATCTTCCCTTCTCGGTCGCGATTTATTAGCAAAGACTTATTGTTTGGCCATCCGCTACTTGAATTACGTTTGGGAACATGTCGTTGAATTTTTCAGGATAAAAAGTGTGAATGGGTATAATCCAACGTGGTTTCAACGCACTTACTAGCATCTGCAGTTCGGGAATATAAGCGTGGCCACTAGTGTGTATCTCTTTGATTGGGATGTTATTCGACTCAAGGAACTCTTGCAGGTTACTTCTCTCAAGATAACCATGCCACATTGAGTAAACAACCATCGCCTTGCCACTCCCCTTCAGTTTTGTGATTAAACTGCGGAAATAGCGACTATCTTTGGCGAGGAGTACCTTATCGTCAGGGTTATCGCGGATTTCTTCAAACTCAATTTTGGCTCTTTTATATTTGTAAAGGAGAGCCCTATCGAAATCTGCTAATTTCTGAGCATGGTAATAAGAGTACAGCACTCGGACACTTTCCCAGTCGAATTGAGGAATGCGTTGTGATATGGCACTCAGTTTGTCCAGAACGAATGCGGTGTAGAGGTCAATAATCAGAATCTTGCCGCCACGCTTTGTCGCCCGGTAGATAGATACGAGTCGGTCCAAATTCTGCGAAGAAGTAAATACATAGCAGAGTCCCTTCTGAGAAAGAATGAGCTCATACAGCGCCTGTTCAACGGAAGTTTCATCAAGAAATAAGCCCTCATCTCTACCCAGCATCGACCCTTCCATAATGAGATAATTAACATACGGCGGAGGGTCTTTGCCAATTCTATCCAGTAGTACGCTTTTACGGCCGTGCCCACGAAAATCGCCGGTGTAGAAGATCCGCTGTCCATCAGCTTCGATTAGGAAGGCAGCTGCGTCTGGCGCTGAGTGGTCCATCAAATAAGGGATAATGGCAAACTCACCTATCCTCAATGTCTGCGCCATCTCGAAGGTTTCAATCCTGTCAAATTTAACATCTGTATTGAGAAAGACATTTGACACTTCAGCCAAGCTTCTTGTCCCCACGCTCATATAGATGGGAATAGCGGAATGCACGAACCGCAAAAGCCCGTAGTGGTCGAGGTGTGCGTGAGTTAACACTACTGCCGTAACCGTTGGTTTAGCATTTTCATATAGTCCCTCAATTAGTGGCACGATTTTCCTCTCCAGTAATTGAGGCAAGGTGAATTTGCGATGTATGTTCCAGTCAAAGGGAGACATATCCTTGTTCACGAGAGGCAGTCCAATATCGAAGATGATGCGGGTGTTACCAGAACTTGAACATAGTTCGATACAGCTGCCGCCGATTTCGTGAGTCCCACGGTGAATCGTGAGCTGCGGATACTCGACCCCCACTCCATCGGAGATAATGGCAATAGAATCACACTTAACGAGCAGTTGCAATAGGTTATCAATAGTCTGCGCCACTTCGATATCTTCAGGATGGAGGTTTCTAAGACCGGCCATAAGGTCTTCGGTGATAGGAGCATGTCCTTCGTCAAAGAACTTCTTGACCAGAAGAATGTTGGAAGCCCTTCTTACGTACTCAGATACCTGCTGCAATCCATGGGTCGAAGCCAGGTCACCAACATAGCCCCGAGCGTCGTATAAGTAATACCCCATCAGTACACCTTGTAGACCGATGTCGCTAATTATGTTAATTGTACCTCAATATGATGGATTTGCCGATAGAGGGCAAGTATGACCTTACAAGGTTGGTAGCGGAAATACTCAGTAATTCTAGCTAGAGGAGTCCCCGATAAGTCTGCTGGAGGAGGAGAGCATCCTGTTCCAAATTAGGACGACTCTCGCTGATGACTACCCCTTTTGCCTTCCGTTCCTTCAGGGCTTTGAGTAGCTCCGCATACTGTAAGTCTGAGTTCGGGAGCATTAAGTGCTTGATTTCGCCCTTATTACCGTAAGCAATCCCGGAGAGATGGATGTGTGTATTATCTAAGGCTCGCCTGCCCAGTTTCTTTTCAACCTGGTCTAAGACGCCGAGGAATTCTTGATAGGAGTTAGCCTTTCCCGTCCGGGCATGCCAGTGAGAAAAGTCAATGCAGGGCAAAACTCCTTCTATCTCGCTGCTGAGCTGAAGTAGCTCCTCCAGCGTGCCGAATTGAGAAGGTTTTCCGGTAACTTCGGGGGAAATCGTTACCTTGTTTCCCTCACTCCGCAGAGTGTTTACCACCTCTTGTAGACGCTTCTTGACCACGGCGTAGGTCTCAGCGGGGGTGCTTTTGAGGTAAAAGGCGGCGTGGAAGGTGATACTTCTGGCGCCGAAAAGAGCGGCAATGCGAGCAGTTTGCAGTATCCTTTCTTTGCTCATGTGTATTTTTTGCGGCTCAACGGCATTCAGGTTTATAAAGTAAGGTCCGTGAGCAGTGAGCACTACGTTCTTCCTTGCCGCTAATTCTCCCAGCGAGACAGCAACCTTAGGGCTCATTTTTACCCCCTGGACAAATTCCACCTCCATGCAGCCGAGGCCGAGCTCGGCAATACGCTCAATGCCAGCCTCAGTGGAACGGAGTTTAGCACTGACAGGGACGCCGCCTGTTCCGAAAAGGAGCTCGCCTGTTTCGTTTGGATTCATGTTTTCCTCTCTTAGCTTATTATAACTGAAGTGACTGCAAAGTTGAGGGGACTTCGCAAAGTTTGGGGAATATGTGTAAAATGAACCATGTGAGGAAGGAATGAATATGTTGGGTAATTATACTGCTAAGTATACGAAAATTGACTCCGGTTATATGGGACAGCTTGTGGAGTGGCCAGAGGTGATAACCGAGGGAAGAACTTTGGAAGAGTGCCGCGAGATGCTTAAGGATGCTCTACACGAAATGATACTAGCCTATCGCCAGCAAAATAAAGAAATCCCTGTTGGACAAGCTCTTTTAGAACAAATAGCCGTCGACTCGAAGTAACCTAGCCGAGCGTCTCGTCTACGAGTTTTCTATAAGCAAACAGCAAATCTCCGGTTAGCTTGCCGGGTTTGCCTGTGCTGATGGGCCTGCCCTCGACGGAGACCAGGGGCATAAGCTCCAGTATGGAATTGGTAAGAAAAGCTTCTTGAGCCTCGATTAGCTCGTTTAATTCCACCCATCTTTCCGTGGCCTTGATATTTGAAGTCCGGGCTATTTCCAAGACTGCGTCCCTGGTGATTCCGGGCAGAACGCCACTTTCAAAACAGGGTGTGATGAGTTCTCCATTGCTCACCAAGAAGATATTGGTGCTGCTGCCTTCGGCCAGGTAGCCTTGTTCATTGAGCAAGATAGCTTCATCGCATCCAGCAGCTCTGGCTGCCATCCGGGCGAGGATATTTTCCGTATAGCAGGTAGACTTTAGTCGGGATAAAGGAGACTGGCTATTACGGCGTAGGGGGGATAGCGCTGCTTTAAAGCCTGATTCATATTTTTCCGGTGGCAAGGGAATAAGGTTTCTGGCGGTGATTAAGACGGTAGGGCTGGGGCATGTGCTTGGGTCAGGTGTCATGTCGCCTTCTCCGGCCGAAACGGTG
>DATKVL010000287.1:0-2756 GCA_035530115.1 Dehalococcoidia bacterium
ACAAAAACCCTATTAACTTTTTGTATTGCTATTTGTCGTGCTTGTTTTAATGTCTCAATAAAGTTATTACTTTCAAATACTAAAGTTCCTATATTTTCCGAGCTTGTATCTTCAAAGACTTGATATTTCATTTTCTAATAATCCTCCTTTTTATTTGCCTGCCCTGACAGGATTCCCCTCGAGTATTTTTTTTCTTGATATATACCTATTTAATAATCCATTTTTAGACACTAATATTCCCCTCGAGTGAAATTTGACATTTTTCACAACTAAAATAAAAAGATAAATTATACCAATTAGATGCAAAAATAATCATACGGTATCCTTCATCTTTTATCAGTTTTTTGCCACATATTTTACAGTGAACCAATCTTTTATTATTTTCTTCTGAATCATCAAAGAATAACTTTCCTTCATCAAACCATTCATTTGCTTTTTTAAATCCTAAGGGATGAAATCCTTCTCGACGTTTCCATGCACCAATTCTGCTCCAATATTTTCCCGCTTCTCTCATTCCCCTTATTGTTAATAAACGTTCTCTTTCTTTATCCATTTTCTCTCCTTACAGGGCAGGCATGATTAAAATAAAAAAAGCCAAATAAAAAAGCCCTGAAAATCTCTCGACTTTCAAGGCTTAATTACCTGGCTATTCTATTTTATTTATTTACCTTATGGTTACCGTTAGGTTACCATAATATATCTTATGTAAAGTAAAGTCAAAAAAGAAAAAGCCTTGAAAATCCCCACTTATTCGATTGTTACCGATTTGGGAACTTCAATATTTTTTTCATTTTATCCCCCAGTATTTATTCTTGATGTTCGCTTATAACCTTATCAATCTTCTTTATGATACTTTTATTATTTGGTTCGGCAATTCCCCTGATCCAGCGATTCCAGGTTGAAGTGCCAATCTCCAAATAATAACACATATCAATAGCCCGGTAATTATTTTTTATCGCAATCTCTATTAACTTTTGTATCCTCATATTTTTAATCATACCTAATTATACCACTTGGCATTTGTTTGTCAATACCCTTTTTGAAAAATAATTAGGTAATATCTTGCTTTTATTTATACCTTTTAGGTAATATCTTGCTATAAATAGAATATTTTCAATTATTTTTACAATTATTTTTAACCGGCGGAGGTTTAAGTAATTTATTGATATTTTCTTCCCCTATTAAAACCTTTTTATATGTTTTTTCCAAAAGGATAGTCTGATCATTTAAAAAATCTAAAAGATATTTATAATTGCTTTCAAGTAATTGTTCGCTATGTTTCTCGATTATATACCCTTCTTTGTGTATCTTTACAAAACCTACATCAACCATGTTATTTAACCTGGTCATGGTTACATAACAATCCCGGTAAGAGAATTTTACTTCCGAGTAAACGTGAAGTATATCATTTCTTTCTATAGAAGTCATATCATACCCCCCAATATTCTTTAATATTATAAACAATACTATATCGGGGATTAAATATCCTTCTTTTTTGGGGAAATATATTAAAATATATCACATTTCGCATTTTAGGCGTCTACGATTAACGTAGTAGCAAATTGTATCAATGCTCGATAGCCAGTATATTTTATTGGCAATATTAACGAATATTTATGTAAAATAGGGGTCATTTTATACCCTGTGGGGGTATATAATAAAAAAATACCCGGACCCTTGTATTCCGGGTATTTAGGAGGAAAAATGATCCAGGGTAAAACCCGCCTGGCCGGGATAAGGCTTAATCCGACTCAACCCCGATTTAATCATGATTAATTTCGTGTAGTCTAAATCGACACTTTTGTAGTCAATTCGTTATGATATCGGAAATTGGTATAAAACAATACTAATCCATTACTGTATCGTTACCTTTTCGTTACTGTATCGTTACTATCACTTACTATAAAAAAGAGCAATAACATAATCTGTTATTATCATATCCTGCAACTATTTCTCCTGAATGCTATAAATAGCACTTTCAGTCTATAAGCCTCTTTTAGTGTTTGCTGAAACTATTATTTTGGATGATCGTCTAATTGAAAATACGCTAAAAATTTATCTTTATATTCATCCCCGCCATCGGTGTATGGTTCGTCTATCAAGAAATTTTCATATAAATCCAAACAAGCATATTTAAAATCCATAATTGCTTTTTCTTCTGTATCGCCCTCGCCGTATATTTCTAAATCTTCATTTTCTACGATGTAAAGTTTTTCTATTTTTACTTCAAATGGTTTTTTCAATTTCTTATCAAAGATTTCGTTTATAAGCATATTTAATCTCCTTTAAATAATAACTCTGGTATAGCATTGACTCGCCTTCGTGATAATTCACAATACTCAATATCTGTATCTATGCCGATATATCTACGCCCTAATTCTTTGCAGGCTATTGCAGTTTGTCCTGAACCGATAAAGGGGTCAAGGACAACATCATTATTTCTACTAAATTTAGATATTATGAATTTTGCTAAATCTATATGAAAAGCAGCATTATGTTCTGTTTCTCCTTTTTCTACTGGAGAACAAAATACATTATGAATATATTCCCTTTTATCTATTGGTAATTTATAGCTTGGATATTTTGTTAGGATAAACACATATTCATAAGCATTAGTTAATTGATATGCTGTATTTGGTATTGGATTTTGTTTATGCCATATTAATATATCTGGACAAAACCATTTATACTTTCTAAATCTATCTATAATATAAAAGGGTCTCAATGCTCCACTATCTCTATTAAAACCTAAATTT
>DATKVL010000288.1:0-1837 GCA_035530115.1 Dehalococcoidia bacterium
CAGAACCAGCAGGGGTAATGTATGTCGGACTTGTAGGGGCAACACCATAGTAAACATTCATGGTTGCGGCGGCAGCAAGTTGGTCGTCAATTCTGCTTTGCAAATTGAATGTAACGGTCAAATCAACCGCCGACATTGAAGAAATAAAGCAAGAATTTGGCCTTGGGGAAACTATTGCACCAGTAGAATCCAATTCAATCTCCTGAACATCATCTGACGTTTCTTGTATCCCGTCTGACAACCTAGTAGATCGAATAATATACCGGACAATTCTATTGGTAATAAGCGGCGTCACAAGATCCTTTACGCTTACCCCAGACAGCATTCCACCGGCTTCATTACTTCCTTCGGTACCGTCTGCGGTAACTGTTCCCGCCCAAGGCATTGAACCATCTGTAAAAGTATATCTTAAGGTACTACCATCAACCACCATGGACAAGCCGTTCAGAATGGTTGACATGCCAGGATAAAGAAACTCTTGGTAGTCTGTTGGATCAGTGATCTCTGCAAAGCCTGAAGCGGTACCAGACAAGGCTGTAAACAATTCGGCTATTCTTTCAGAATGCTGTATGGTCGGAATTGATACCGAAAGGGACAGTGTCTGAAGCAAGGCAAGGGCTACGGCCTTTTGCGTTGCTATTGTGGTTACGAACCCTGTTGGCGCTGAATCATACGCCGTATTTAAAGCATCAACTACACCGTCAATACCTGCTACAAACGTATTCCATGCAGTTGTTCTATCTAATGGGGCATAGTTTGCAATAGGTTGTAATATCGCTGAATCAGCGCCAACGGGACGCATAATAGGTATAGGCGATCCCCATTGACCAAGGTTAACTGGTTCGTCAACAAGACCGTAATAGACCATATATCGGCATTCAGGGGAACCAGCCGTCCAATGCACTGTAATCGCTGAAGCGGTACCAGTAGGGGTTCCATGGACAACTGGATCTGGCGGCGACTTAACAACCTTTGGCGAATCTGAAGGGGTGCTTGGGGTAGTCTGTTTAGTGGCATCGTCGCCAACTGCCTGGATTGCGTAGTTATAGCTTCCAGCCGCCAAGACTGGGGTAATTGCAACATACTGAGTTACCCCACGATCATATACAACCATTTCCGCTGTTCTTGGATATGATAAGGCGGAAGTCGAATAATGAACATTATATGACGCTGCCCATCGGCAAACAATGAATGCTTGGTCGGGAACTACGTCGGCAGTATAGGTTAAAATAGCAGTTCCAGATACGCCGCTGTTATTGTTCTCAGCTAAAGTAACCAAGCCATCCCCGGTTCTTGAACCAGAACATAGAAGCGTTCTGTTGGCAAATAAACGGACAATTCTATCTCCGCCAATAGCCTCAATGGTGTACCATACGCGCCCACGCGTTGACGGAAATTTATCGTCTGGTTCACAGTTTGTAAATCTGGTTATACCAGTCAAAGCAACTGAAGTTAGTGAATTCTCGCCATTGGCTTCGTCGATTACATAACTAGCAGCCCATTGGACCCTGATCCTTGCAGCGTCTGTACTTTCGTCTTCTTTGACCCACCCGCCTGGGACATAAACTGATTCGTCAAATTGTTCGTGGTCCCCTACGTCTATTGTAGCTATGGAAACATCTGTTGTACTACCTGGGGCTATAGGGTGCGATATTCTTAGTTGTTCAGTATCAGAACCAATGAAGGCATTGCTGGTCCATACGCCATTGACAAACATTCCATAGTTTCTTGCCCTATATGGGGACCATGGTTCAACATCGGCCCTGACGCCGCCCATAACTATTGCGGCGTTCATACCAAGGACTTTATCGCTGGTAGCTCCGGGGGCTGTTGAAAC
>DATKVL010000289.1:0-5499 GCA_035530115.1 Dehalococcoidia bacterium
TTATAAGGAGCCTGGCGGTGACCTACTTTCACATGGGTAATCCACACTATCATCGGCGCGGGCTCGTTTCACTTCTGAGTTCGGGATGGGATCAGGTGGGTCCAAGCTGCTATGGCCGCCAAGCATAACTGGCTGCTGAAGGGGCTGTTTTCCCTTCGGCTAAAAAACGGAAGAAGTAAAGTTTTATACGTATGTATCTTGCGCTTAAGGTTATAGGATCAAGCCTCACGGTCAATTAGTATCGGTTAGCTTAACGCATTACTGCGCTTCCACACCCGACCTATCAACGTTGTGGTCTTCAACGAACCTTTAGAGGGATCAAGTCCCTGGGAAGTCTAATCTTGAGGCGAGTTTCCCGCTTAGATGCTTTCAGCGGTTATCTCTTCCGAACATAGCTACCCGGCGATACGACTGGCGTCATAACCGGTACACCAGAGGTTCGTCCACTCCGGTCCTCTCGTACTAGGAGCAGCCCCCCTCAAACTTCCAACGCCCACTGCAGATAGGGACCAAACTGTCTCACGACGTTTTAAACCCAGCTCACGTACCACTTTAAATGGCGAACAGCCATACCCTTGGGACCGGCTACAGCCCCAGGATGTGATGAGCCGACATCGAGGTGCCAAACTCCCCCGTCGATGTGAACTCTTGGGAGGAATCAGCCTGTTATCCCCAGCGTACCTTTTATCCGTTGAGCGATGGCCCTTCCATTCAGAACCACCGGATCACTATGTCCTGCTTTCGCACCTGCTCGACTTGTCAGTCTCGCAGTCAAGCACGCTTATGCCATTGCACTATCAGTACGATGTCCGACCGTACCTAGCGTACCTTCGAGCTCCTCCGTTACTCTTTGGGAGGAGACCGCCCCAGTCAAACTGCCTACCATACACGGTCCCCACCCCCGTATAGGGGGCTAGGTTAGAACCGCAAACAAACCAGGCTGGTATTTCAAGGTTGGCTCCACGAGGGCTAGCGCCCCCGCTTCAAAGCCTCCCAGCTATCCTACACAGATTGGTTCACAGTCCAATGTAAAGCTACAGTAAAGGTGCATGGGGTCTTTCCGTCTAGCCGCGGGTAGATTGCATCATCACAAACATTTCAACTTCGCTGAGTCTCAGGAGGAGACAGCGTGGCCATCGTTACGCCATTCGTGCAGGTCGGAACTTACCCGACAAGGAATTTCGCTACCTTAGGACCGTTATAGTTACGGCCGCCGTTTACCGGGGCTTCGATCAAGAGCTTCGTCCGAAGACTAACCCCATCAATTAACCTTCCGGCACCGGGCAGGCGTCACACCCTATACGTCCTCTTTCGAGTTTGCAGAGTGCTGTGTTTTTGGTAAACAGTCGCAGCGGCCTGGTCACTGCAACCCTCTTCAGCTCGGAGAGCAAGTCTCTTCACCTACCGAGGGCGCACCTTCTCCCGAAGTTACGGTGCTATTTTGCCTAGTTCCTTCACCCGAGTTCTCTCAACGCCTTGGTATTCTCTACCTGTCCACCTGTGTTGGTTTTGGGTACGGTCGTTCATTATCTGAAGCTTAGAGGCTTTTCCTGGAAGCTTGGTATCAATCACTTCATCTCCGTAGAGACTCGTTATCACGCCTCAGCATTGACCCCCCGGATTTGCCTAAGGGATCTGCCTACACGCTTGAACCGGTACTACCAATCACCGGCTGACCTAACCTTCTCCGTCCCCCCATCGCAATAATGAACGGTGCAGGAATATTAACCTGCTTCCCATCGACTACGCTTCTCAGCCTCGCCTTAGGGGCCGACTCACCCTGCGCCGATTGACGTTGCGCAGGAAACCTTGGACTTTCGGCGTGCGTGGTTTTCACACGCATTATCGTTACTTATGTCAGCATTCGCACTTCTGATACCTCCAGCAGGTCTCACAACCCACCTTCAACGGCCTACAGAACGCTCCTCTACCATGCCTTGCGGCATCCGCAGCTTCGGTACTGTGCTTGAGCCCCGTTAAATCTTCCGCGCAGGCCGACTTGACTAGTGAGCTATTACGCTTTCTTTAAAGGATGGCTGCTTCTAAGCCAACCTCCTAGCTGTCTATGCCTTCCCACATCGTTTCCCACTTAGCACAGATTTGGGGACCTTAGCTGGCGGTCTGGGTTGTTTCCCTCTTGACCATGGACGTTAGCACCCACGGTCTGTCTCCCATGATTGCACTTCTCGGTATTCGGAGTTTGCAATGGTTTGGTAAGTCGGGATGACCCCCTAGCCATAACAGTGCTCTACCCCCGAGAGTGAGACATGAGGCGCTACCTAAATAGCTTTCGAGGAGAACCAGCTATCTCCGGGCTTGATTAGCCTTTCACTCCGATCCACAACTCATCCCCTAATTTTTCAACATTAGTGGGTTCGGACCTCCAGTTGGTTTTACCCAACCTTCACCCTGGCCATGGATAGATCGCTCCGGTTTCGGGTCTAATGACCGCGACTATCGCCCTATTCAGACTCGGTTTCCCTACGCCTCCCCTATTCGGTTAAGCTTGCCACGATCATTAAGTCGCTGACCCATTATACAAAAGGTACGCAGTCACAGAACAAGTCTGCTCCTACTGCTTGTACGCACACGGTTTCAGGTTCTATTTCACTCCCCTCGCCGGGGTTCTTTTCGCCTTTCCCTCACGGTACTAGTTCACTATCGGTCGGTAAGTAGTATTTAGCCTTGGAGGATGGTCCCCCCATATTCAGACAGGATTTCACGTGTCCCGCCCTACTCGTCATCATCACTCAAAACTTGTCGTGTACGAGGCTATCACTCTGTATCGCCGGACTTTCCAGTCCGTTCCACTAAATTATGAATGACTTCAGGGCTGCTCCCCGTTCGCTCGCCGCTACTTGGGGAATCTCGGTTGATTTCTTTTCCTGCAGCTACTTAGATGTTTCAGTTCGCCGCGTTCGCTTCCCAAGACCTATATATTCAGTCAAGGGATGACCTTTCGGCCGGGTTTCCCCATTCGGACATCTCCGGATCAAAGCGTATTGCCAGCTCCCCGGAGCTTTTCGCAGGCTGTCGCGTCCTTCGTCGCCTCTTACCGCCTAGGCATCCACCGTGTGCGCTTATTCACTTGACCATATAACCCAAAACAGCTTGTTTCCAATCTGTCTGAGCATATGCTCGCTGACATAAGATGCAATGTACTCATTGCAAGTGCCTCATCCTGTTGCCAAGATGCGCACTTACATTGTTGCATTCACTTCGTATTTTTAAAGATCGATGATTGTCTGACCATTTGTCAGAGATCAAAACACTACCTCTCGGTAGCGTGCTGATCTATGACTTGCGTCTGCGGACTGGCGATTACCGCCAAGCTTGTTAGGTTTGGTGGAGCCAAGGAGGATCGAACTCCTGACCTCCTGCGTGCAAAGCAGGCGCTCTCCCAGCTGAGCTATGGCCCCTAGTCTTACTTAGTCAGCTTCCTGACCTTTTGGGCAGTATCAAAGCGTAGACTTGAACCATGTGCTTTTCGGCACACAGACAAGGCTTTAACGCTAAGATGCGCAAAAGTGGTGGGTCTGGGTGGATTTGAACCACCGACCTCACCCTTATCAGGGGTGCGCTCTAACCAACTGAGCTACAGACCCTAAGCTCGTCCAATCGTTTTCTAAGATGATTTGTGTTGGGTGCTTGCGTGTCGGGCGATCATCTCTTAAAGGAGGTGATCCAGCCGCAGGTTCCCCTACGGCTACCTTGTTACGACTTCACCCCAGTCATCGGCCACACCGTGGCAAGCGCTCTCCTTACGGTTAAGCTACCTGCTTCTGGTGCAACAAACTCCCATGGTGTGACGGGCGGTGTGTACAAGGCCCGGGAACGTATTCACCGTGGCAATGCTGATCCACGATTACTAGCGATTCCGACTTCATGGAGTCGAGTTGCAGACTCCAATCCGGACTAAGATCGGCTTTATGGGATTGGCTCCACCTCGCGGTTTGGCTACCCTCTGTACCGACCATTGTAGCACGTGTGTAGCCCTGGCCATAAGGGCCATGATGACTTGACGTCATCCCCACCTTCCTCCGGTTTGTCACCGGCAGTCTCTTTAGAGTTCCCACCATAACGTGCTGGCAACTAAAGATAAGGGTTGCGCTCGTTGCGGGACTTAACCCAACATCTCACGACACGAGCTGACGACAGCCATGCAGCACCTGTGTCCCGGCTCTCTTTCGAGCACACCAAACTCTCATCTGGCTTCCGGGCATGTCAAGGGTAGGTAAGGTTTTTCGCGTTGCATCGAATTAATCCACATCATCCACCGCTTGTGCGGGCCCCCGTCAATTCCTTTGAGTTTTAATCTTGCGACCGTACTCCCCAGGCGGTCAACTTCACGCGTTAGCTGCGTTACCAAGAAAGTCTCCTCTCCCGACAACTAGTTGACATCGTTTAGGGCGTGGACTACCAGGGTATCTAATCCTGTTTGCTCCCCACGCTTTCGTACATGAGCGTCAGTGTTAACCCAGGGGGCTGCCTTCGCCATCGGTATTCCTCCACATCTCTACGCATTTCACTGCTACACGTGGAATTCTACCCCCCTCTGCTACACTCTAGCCTTGCAGTTTCAAACGCAGTTCCCAGGTTGAGCCCGGGGCTTTCACATCTGACTTGCAAAACCGCCTGCGCACGCTTTACGCCCAGTAATTCCGATTAACGCTCGCACCCTACGTATTACCGCGGCTGCTGGCACGTAGTTAGCCGGTGCTTCTTCTGCAGGTACCGTCATTAGTCTCGGGTATTAGCCGAAACCGTTTCTTCCCTGCTGAAAGAGCTTTACAACCCGAAGGCCTTCTTCACTCACGCGGAATGGCTGGATCAGGCTTTCGCCCATTGTCCAAAATTCCCCACTGCTGCCTCCCGTAGGAGTCTGGACCGTGTCTCAGTTCCAGTGTGGCTGATCATCCTCTCAGACCAGCTAGCGATCGTCGCCTTGGTGGGCCATTACCCCGCCAACTAGCTAATCGCACATCGGTCCGTCCAACCGCGCGAGGCCCGAAGGTCCCCCGCTTTCTCCCGTAGGACGTATGCGGTATTAGCGTAAGTTTCCCTACGTTATCCCCCACGTCTGGGTAGGTCCCGATGCATTACTCACCCGTCCGCCACTCGCCACCCACAGAGCAAGCTCTGCTGTGCTGCCGTTCGACTTGCATGTGTTAGGCATGCCGCCAGCGTTCAATCTGAGCCAGGATCAAACTCTTCACTTAAGTTTTCGACAGTCCGAAGACCGTCTATCTTTCTGAAGCGTTTTTTCCCAACCATTTACTACTGCAATCGCGGCCAAAGCCGCTCCTGCATCTTTCTTTGGTGGGACGCTTGCATTGCTTGGACAGGTCGTAACCTTCCATCGCAAGACGTCCACACAATTCACCTGCGCACACTGTCAAAGATCTTCCGACTGCAACCGGGCTTCCCCGATCACACCCCGGTACGTTTCGTCCCGGGTGAGCCGACCATTCTACATCGCTTTTCTTTACCGTCAACAGC
>DATKVL010000290.1:0-1534 GCA_035530115.1 Dehalococcoidia bacterium
TGAGTTCAATAACTTCATAAAACAAGTGCCTGGGCTAAAAATAGAGTCCGTGGATTATCTTGATTGGCAACCAGAGTTCAAACGCGCCTCTAAAAAACTCATAGTGAAACTTCTTGATCGGTATATGCCGAAGATGTTTAGGCATGTTGAGATAAAATATAATCTAAAAAAGGATGAAAAAAAATGAGTAAAAGACAGTTTGTTGATGAATTAAACGAGATCCCCGAGTCCCTACCTGAAATATTGAGAGGGATAGAAACGAACATACACGCTACGGTGACGATGGGTGAACCCGGACACACTATGGTAAAGGATGAAAACGGAAACTGGATACGAGCCCTGAATCATGGTGGAATAAAAATCGGTGACAGGGTTCATATCGGGGAGAATAGCGTAATCAAAAGAGCCACACTCCCAAAAATATATACAAGTATAGGCAATGACTCTAAAATATGTAGTTTTGTGAACGTGGGTCATAACTGCAAGATCGGTAAAAACGTGTTCATCGGACCCCACGTATGTTTGAATGGATCTGTGACTATTCACGATGGGGCTTGGATAGCGGGTCATGCGGTAATAGGGCAACACGCAATTATAGAAGAAGGTGCGACTGTTGGCATGGGTGCCGTGGTCCCTCCTAGAGAGATAGTTCCCGCTGGAAAGATATATGTCGGTTCTCCAGCTCGTCCAATAGAGTATCTTGAAAACAGTGTTGCGCTGGATTTCATACATGGAGATAACTTTAAGATCGGTAAACACTGCGTCATAGAAGAAGGCGTAGTCGTAGGGAATAACTGTACAGTTAAGAACTATGTGGAGCTACGAAAAGGGACTATAATCGGTGACGATTGCTACATTGATTCACGGGTATCTAGCAGCGGAAATAATAGAATCGGAAACAGAGTTACGATCAGGTATAGCAGCATCTTAGCTAAAGGCGTGGTTCTTGAAGATGATGTGTTTATATCACCTCAGTTTATGAGTGAGAATCTTAATCATCTCCGTGAGCCAGTGGGAGGGGCATATATTGAACGAGGCGTGTTCATCGGGACAAACGTAACAACATCATCAGGCATCAAAATATGCGAAGGTGCCGTGATCGGTACGAAGGCTAATGTACGTAAAAGCATAATCGAATCAGGAGTATATGTTGGCAACCCCGCGAGGAAAATACAATGATCAACAACGAAACAATACTAGCCCTAAGCCCACACACCGATGACGCGGAACTAGCATGTGGAGCCACATTATCCAAATTCATCGAGGCTGGAAAAGACGTTTACATGCTAGTATTCTCAGCCCCATCGAAGAAACTCAGCGAAGAATGCACCCAATCATTCCGCATCCTCAACAAACATGAACCAGACAACCTAACAATCCTTGACTATGAACGCAGACTATTCCCCGAGCATCGACAAGAAATACTGCAAACACTATACGACTTAAACAAGACGCTGAAACCAAACCTCATACTAACCCCATGCACACGGGACCACCACCAAGATCACCAAACAGTAACACAGGAAGCCCTCAG
>DATKVL010000291.1:0-1357 GCA_035530115.1 Dehalococcoidia bacterium
GTTTTGCCCGTTCGGGTGTGATTAAAGTCTTTTTAAGGAATGACAGCGTTTGTGTAGCCGTCCATGTAGCTGGTTTTATTTCTGCTGCTTTTGCTGCTGCTGCTCTTGCTCTTTGGTCGGCTTGTTGTTTTAGCTTAATTACAAATTGTGTCATTAAGCCCGCGTTATAATCATTATACCCTAATGATATGTATGCACTTTTTACGTCACCTTCGCTCATAACTCCGATGTTATACATACGACGTATATCAATACGGGTAAAAAGCGTATATGCCATATTGACAAGCTTGTCACGCCAATAGGGCATAATATCTAAGGCACGTAACAACATAAATAAATCGTCCCTGTTGATAATCCCCCGGTGTAACATTTCAAAACCCTGTTGTGGTGACGGTAGAGACCAATGAGCAGCCCAATAGCGTTCCGCCCATTCCTTACTAAGCCCTTTTTTCTGTACCCATTCTACATATTCTGTCGGTAAACCTTCGTATTGGCCGAACCTTCTTGCTATGTCCGGCGTGAAAGCTTCCCTAACGGCCATAGTTATAATATCAGCAACCGGCGGGATTTGATACGCAAGCTCTTTATACAAGTTATGATAGTCCGGGTGTATGCCCGTTTTTGTTAGCTCTCTACTTAAATTATTTAGGGACGGCTCGCGTCTTAATTCATACGCGATTAAATCCTGCGTCGATGGTTTAGTCAATATACCGTTATAGTATAATTCACTATAACTCGGATGTATTCCACCATAGCTGATATTCTTTGCTATTTCTTCGTTAGATAATCCCTTCATTAAACAACCTTGCACCAAAAGCATAGGATTCGGAACATCGTAAGCAAGATTATGCAGGGCAAGTCTATCGTCTGTACGCCAGCCTAAACGGGCTAATTCGTCGTCTGTTCGGCTAATGTCCCACAAGTCCCTTTTGTACATAGATAGCGTCTGTTCTGTATTTAGTTTTTGGACGCTAAGCCATTCCCATAATTCCCAATCTTCCGGCGATATATTGAACTTGCTCCATGATAATTCTTTAGGATTCATAGGGTCGCCATGATACCTTGCCCACGTTATAATGTCCGGGAACGCTGGATAAGGTAAACGGGCATTGTAGAAGTGTGATATTTCGCTATCAGCATAACCCGCACTGTGCATACGTCCAGAATATAAATCGTCGGTTATCTTTTTACGCTGTTGTAATATAGTAGCTGTATCGGCGTCTATGCGTAAGGTTAAAAGCTTCTCGGCGGCTTCATATTGAAACGGCCTTGCCATTTCTTCCCCTGCCACAAGGTTTACGGCTCTTGATACAGTGCCTAAAAACATTCTTTGAGCGTCGTCCCAATCGGGTTGTGG
>DATKVL010000292.1:0-2282 GCA_035530115.1 Dehalococcoidia bacterium
ATAATGATGGTAAATTGGATTGATAAAATGTTTAAACATTCTTTTTCAAAGGAATGGTTCGAAACTTATTGGGCTTTTGATGTGCATGGGGTAATTTTATATCCAAACTATCGAAAGAATCAATTTCATGCAACATTTTATCCATGGGCCAAAGAAGCTTTACAACTAATATCTAAAAGGCCTGATATTGTGATGATAATGTACACATCATCTTATCCAGCTGAAATTCAATATTATAATGGAGTCTTCAAACATTTCAACATTAATTTTAGATACGTTAATGAAAATCCAGAAATTGATACGGCAAAAGGAAATTTCGGGCACTATGATAAAAAGTTTTATTTTAATGTTTTATTTGAAGATAAAGCTGGGTTTGATCCTGAAACTGAATGGAAACCAATCCATGATTTAATGAAATATTATGAAGATACAAAGTACTTACCAGACTCAAATTGGTCTACAAAATATTAAATAATGAGTTTACGAAATCAAATATTTAAAACTGCTGAGGTTCTTCAGCAAGACAGGAAAGGTACTGATAAAGAAACATTGGTGCTAGAAAATCAATATGAGATAATGAGAGCTCTTTTTAAAATCGATGAAGATTTACAAAGAGTTAAAAAAAATTACCCACATCCTGATTTCGGGCCAGCATAAAAAAATTACATGAATAGATATAAAAATAATCTATTTCATGTGCCTAAAACCAAAGTTTAAAAAATTTAATTGGCTAGTTAAAATTATAACATTTAATTGGCCCTTAGCCATTACTTTGGCTCCTTTTGGAGTTTATGTTAATCAAAAATATTCTACACCAGAAAATCTTACTCCTCGAACAAGAAGGCATGAAGGAAGTATTCATTGGCCACAACAATTGGAGTTATTGATAATTTTCTTCTATATTTTATATTTACTAGAATGGATCATAAAGTTTTTCATTTATGGAAGAAAGGCCTATAAAAACATATCATTTGAAAGAGAAGCTTATGATAATGACGATGATCCTAATTACAAACATAAGCCTTATGCTTCATTTAAAAGAATTATAAAATAATGCTACCTACACAATTACAAGAAGTAATAGATGATCTTAGATCTCAAGAATGGATTAAAAAAATTGTACGTAATGCAGAAATTTACGTAGTTGGTGGAATTGTGCGTGATGCATTTCTTGGAAAAGAAAGTAAAGATATTGATTTAATAGTTGATGGGCTTTCTATTGATGGAATTCTCAAAATTATTAAGCCTTATGGAAAAGCTTCATTGGAAGGTGAATCCTTTTCTGTAATTAAATTCAGACCAAAAGGTTGGGAAGGCGAAGATTATGATATTGCTGTTCCAAGAGTAGATAGAAAAATTGGAAAAGGACATAAAGGATTTCAAGTTGTTACTGATGGAGTAACAGTTCATGAAGATTTAAAGAGAAGAGATTTTACTATTAACTCAATGGCAGTTAATGTAATGTCTGGAGAATTACTTGATCCTTTTCATGGTTTGGAAGATGCTAAAAAGGAATTGCTCAGGGCCACTGATTCAACAGCATTTGTCGAAGATCCTTTAAGAATTGTTAGAGGAATCCAATTTGCTGCAAGATTTGGTTTTAAAATAGCTCCTGAAACTATGCAGTTAATGCAGAAAAATTCTCACCTTATTAAAGAAATAACTGGTGAAAGAATCCATGATGAATTTCAAAAGATTCTTAAGAAAGGTGGCGATACCCAATTAGCATTAAATTTAATACACCAAACTGGTGCAGATGAAGCATTGTTTGATAAAAAGATGTTACATTACGAAAAAGGATTTGAATATTTAGATCCAGTTTCTTTTTATTTTATGCTTGGATTAATTGGTGATGTAGATCCTGTAGAATTTTATATGAAAAGACTTAAAGGAAATACAAAGATGGGTAAGGCTATAGGAGTATTAGATAATTTACTTCTTAAATGGGATCAATCGGAAGAAGCAGAAAAAAGATATATGACCATGAACGCAATAAGTAAAGCTCCAGAAGTTGCTGACTCTACTTTAATTCCACCAGAAATGGAGGATATCGTCCTCGATATGCGTTTGTCCAGAATTCCAATGGAAAACTCTGACATATTAATTAGTGGAGATGAAATTCAAGAAATTTTTGGCATTCCACAAAGTCAACAAGTTGGAGAAATTCTTGAAGAAGTAAGAAAGGCTGCCCTTATGGGAGAATTCAACTGGAAAGATAAAAAAGCCACTTTAGACTTTGTTAAGAAATTAGCCAAGTAATAAAAAATTCCCTAAACATTTTT
>DATKVL010000293.1:0-1161 GCA_035530115.1 Dehalococcoidia bacterium
ATTCTTTTTAATTCTTCTGCTTGTACGCTCATAGTCTCAAACTACCCCCGGCAAGAGTTTATTATCCATCTTACCACAAAATTCATTTCTCGTGTATATGTGTATTCCCAATTGAACAGAAGTGTATCTCACTTGCGGTGCTCAGTGCCAGAATTCCGATAGCTTGAGGCGAGTCCTGTAAAATGCTATTGTATTAGGTGGTTTCCTATCGGGGAAGTGTCGGAATTGGCAGACGAGCATGACTTAGGATCATGTGCCTGAAAAGGCGTGGGGGTTCGAGTCACCCCTTCCCCACTCAACGCTGTAACTATAACCAAGTAGTCTGGGAGGCTGTTATGTTTTCAGTCGCGTAACGCTCCGACCTGATTTTAGATTGATAATAAACATTGCTGCCAGTATGCACGCTGCACCACCGAGAGTTCGCAGTGTCAGCTGGTTTCCACCAATGACAACAGCGAATAATCCGGCAAAGACCGGCTCCATTGTCATTACCACCGCTGCACGCATTGGTGATACAAGTGATTGAGCCCACGTCTGTACAAAAAAAGCCACAGCGGTTGCTAGTACCCCTGTAATCCCTACAACTTCCCACACTCCAGGATCGGGCGGCACGGCAATTCCTTCAGGTGTAGCAGCTATGAGCGATATTACGGCGACAGTCCCAATTTGAAGCAGGGAAAAGGCGTACGGCTCGTATTGTGATGACCATTCACCTAAACCAACTATATGAATAGCGAAAAATACGGCGCCTCCTAGTGTGAGCAGTTCACCGATTCCAACTGACCAACCGTTGAGACTGAGTAATGCCAAGCCCACAGTAGCCAGTGCTATTACCATCCAGGTATTACGATTGGTTTTACGGCGAAGTAATATCCATGACATAACTGGGGTAAGGACGACAAACATGCCGGTGATAAACCCCGAAATAGCTGCGGATGTATAGCGCAAGCCGTATGTTTGAGCAATATAACCCAGCCCAAGTATTGTGCCTAGTCCAACGCCGCGCAGTAATTCGAGACGCGTCACGTTACGCAGACAGGTCGGACGCAAGGCAATCATCACAACACTAGCTACTACAAAGCGCCACGCTAGAAAGTCCATGACTGCCATGCGTGCTATGGCATCTTGTACAACAAGAAAAGTATAGCCCCAGACTGCCGT
>DATKVL010000294.1:0-3570 GCA_035530115.1 Dehalococcoidia bacterium
TCACCCACATTGCGCCCGCCCGCGAATCCTCGAGTACTCGGATTCGCTCTTATGGGCGGGCGCAACGTCAGCCGCTGGGACGTTAGATGACATTTGAATCGAAAGAATAGGGCCGAAGAGCGCGCGGGCCTCCGGCCGTCGCGCGCAATATAAAGACAAGAATACGTAATTTAGAAATATGGGATTGAGCAATAGTAAAAAGGTTTTCTAATAAGACTAGTAATAATATGCTTTCGATATTTAAGCTTCTTGATTATTAAGGCTTTGAGGATAAGTAATGCCTTGAGGGTTATTTAGACCTTGAGGGTTATTTAGGCTTTGATGATTATTTAGGCTTTGAGGATTATTTAGGCTTTGAGGATTATTTAGGCTTTGAGGATTATTTAGGCTTTGAGGATTATTTGGGCCTTAGGATTATTTGGGCCTTGAGGATTATTTAGGCCTTGAAGGTAATAGATACATTGCTGATTAGCGAGTTTTTATTTGAATTGCGGATTGGGGATTATTAAACAGCTATTATTTAATATCAAAGCCAAGTTATTGCAAATTATTAGGCTGAAGTATTAATGCTAATTGAAAAAATTGTGAAATTGCAATTTAGGGCATTGACAATATTCCTATAATATAGAAGTATTAATGAAGATATTTGAAAATGCTGCTGTATTTTGTATGGCCGCGCCGGGCCTCCGGCCGACGGCGCGCCTACTTGGTAAATGCGATTCAAACGTCATCTAACACCGCAGTTGCAGCTCCTCAGTCGCCTCGCACTGCTCGGCTCCTTCGTCGGGGTTCGCTACACTCGCTTCGCTCATTCCGCTCACCCACATTGCGCCCGCTGACGAACCTTCGCTTACGCTCAGGTTCGTTCTTTTCGGCGGTCGCAACGTCAGCAACTGGAAAACGTTAGGCGAAAGATATTTTCGGGCTTGGATTCACGTGTTTGCGCGCCGTCCTGGCGCGCAAAACAAATAGCAATAGTTAAAAGGTTTCCCTTGCTAATGCTTGGTTTTCTGATAGGAGGATAGCGAAAAATGGCAAATGACCTAGTACCAGAAAGAGAAAGCAAAGAAATTATGGCTAATTTGCAGCGTTCAATCGCATCTGTAAATGAGCCACTAGCAATCTATCTAGGAGATATTGGCTTGCCAGTAGAAAACATCCTTCAACCTCTGGAAGAGAGGAATAAAGTTTTGACTTCACTAAAGAGCATCGTGCAGATGCTAGGCATTGAGGAGAGAACTAAAGCGCACTATCTTTCAAAGTTTGCCATTACTGCCGCTATTGGGCTTTTTGATGGATCCCTCAATTATCTATGGGATGAAGCAATAAAATGCTTGAGAAAGAACATTAACTCATTTGATCTTTTCTATTTCTTCAATGTGGCTACATCTGTATCAGGTAGATACAGGAACTTTAAATCTGAAGATGACCTTGAGCTCATTAGTGATCATGATCTATTAGAAATATGCAGAAGATTAGGACTAATTAGTGAGATAAACTACTTTAGGCTAGAGCACGTAAATTATCTTCGAAATCATGCAAGTGCAGCTCATCCAAATGAAAATGATGTTAGTGGCTTCGAGTTGGTTTCAAACTTAGAAACTTGCATAAAGTATGCAATTAAGGCAGAACCTGATCATTCTTCCATTCAAATGAAACGGCTATTATCCAATATTAGAGCAGCTAATTTGCCAGCTGCAGATATACCAATAATCGGAGGAGAAATTGAACTTCTATCACAGATTAGAATTGATGATTTACTATTTACTTTTTTTGGAATGTTTTGTGATGATGATAGAACTCCCATTGTTGAAACAAATATAAAGAGTCTCGCTGCGTATGTATTTGAAAACGCCTCAAATGAAAAAAAATTGGAAATAGGCGCTAAATATGGTCTATATAGGAAACTTGGCGATATATCGAGAAAAGAAAAAGCACTCAAGTTTCTTGAATCAGTTGATGGTCTCGCATATCGTGATGAAGATAGCCTTGCTGCAGAGCTTATAGAAAAGACTCAGGAATTAAAGTCAGTGCATTTTGATGTCAATAATTTCTACAATGAATACGGGCACGCTAAAAATATCGAAACATCAATTCCACCAAATGGAAGCATACCAAAAGCAGCAAAGAATGAATTTGTTAAAGTGATTTGTATTTGCTATATAGGAAATGGCCTTGGCTATAGAGATGGAACGTGTGAGGCAGCGGTTCCATATTATGAGAAGTATATCGACCTATATCAAGATGATGATATTATTCAGTTCATTAAATTATTCAAGGACTCGGAATTTATTAACGCTATTACTGGCTCGAAGCAAGATAGACGTACTCGTCTTCTGATATCAAAGCTAAAAAACAAGACTCGTCAACCACTAATTATTGAGCTATTGGGTATTATTGAACAGATGCCAAATTTGCATATTCAAGATGTGGCCAAGACTTCAGAATATAAAACTAGAAGCGAAAGGCTTTTTAGGAACAGACAATGAAATAGAACGCTTTTCCAATAGAGCTAGTGCATGTATGCACAAGTAAAGCAAGAGAAGAATCGCCTTCGCCATCCATGGCTCAGGCGATTTATCAAATCGCCCGAAAATATCCATCGCCTAACAACACGCTAGCAGCTCCTCAGTCGCCTCGCACTGCTCGGCTCCTTCGTCGGGGTTCGCTTCACTCGCTAACGCTCATTCCGCTCACCCACATTAGCGCGCGCCGCGAATCTTCGCAATAGCTCAGATTCGCTCTTATGGCGCGCGCTAACGTCAGCTAGCGGGAACGTTAGCTGAAATATTAATCGCCGAGATTCAGATGAAGAGCGCGCGGGCCTCCGGCCGTCGCGCGCTATATAACAGATGGCTGATATGCATCAAAGTGTCCTTTAATGGAGGCAAAATGTATCTTCCAAATGGATTTGATAAAGAAAAAGCCATTGAACTTGGCAACTTAATATTAGGAGCATATGAACAATTGGCTCTATTTGAAGATGAAAAGCCCTGGGAACTTTCAAATGGCTATAAATTAGTTACAGAGTTAAAATATCCATTAGGTAAGAATGGAAAAGCAAATAGCATAAGTTTTGATATTGATGTCAAACGCCAGTTGACCATTAAGAAGAAAAATAATTCTGAAATGCCAATAGGTTTCATAGCAAAAAAGGGAAAGGATGTCTTTATAGTATTTCGAGGCACAAAGACGGTTAAGGAATGGATTAAGAATTTCAATATGGGCCTCACTGACTATCTCATTTCTGACTATGGAGAAGTTCATGATGGTTTTTTACAGACTTATTCTTTTGCAAGGAATAGCATAATAGAAGGCTTGAGAAGATTAGAAGAAAAGGCAAGAGTATTTGTAACAGGCCATAGTCTTGGAGCAGCACTAGCAACGCTTGCTGCTCCGGATATTGAAAAGAATATGGGTAGAAAAATCAAAACGATATATACATTTGGATCTCCGAGAGTTGGGAACGATAAATTCTCTATTTCTTATAATAATGAATTTCGAAATAAATCATATAGAATAGCCAATTCTTCTGATATAGTAACTTCAATCCCATTGCCCGTTCCTTTA
>DATKVL010000295.1:0-6645 GCA_035530115.1 Dehalococcoidia bacterium
AATCTTTATTCTGGAGACAATCCTATTCGCTATGAAACCTTACAAAGACTTCATAAAACTCAAAGATGCCCCTCGGTTAATCCTAAAACTAACCGGGAAAAGGGTTAGCTATTATTCTCTTAGAAGATGGGCCGATACAGGTAAGGCAAGTTATAGCCAACGTATAATAAAACTTAAAGTTGAATTGCGTGGATGTCACCCCTTTACTACTGAAGAATGGGTTACAGAATTTCTAAAAGAGGTAAATGAATGATCGGACAATTCTATTATCGAAAAGCTATTTCACAAGGCATAAGCAAAAGCATCCAACCAAAATTCTGTGTGCGGGCAACTGATGAAATATGTTCTAATCCTGCACCAATATTATTGGAATATAAAGGTGCATTTACTCTTATACCTATTGAATTTATAAAAGATGCCATAGAAACTATTATAATGCGTCAAAAATTAAGTAAGACTGAGAAATCCTGGAACTCTACATTACATTGGGAAATGGGTACGCCTGTATCATCTAAAGTAGCCAGGATACTTTTAGCGGGATCTGGTATAAACAACGAGGATGTTGACGACAAGACCCCCAACAGCGGAGAGAGCCACGACTAAAAGGGCTATATTTAACTTCTGGTGATGTTGCAGGTGATTGCCGAGGATCTTCTTGACCCAACACATATCAGTTTGTAACTGAGCAAGTTGTTCATTCTCTCTTTTAGTCATAATACAATCCTCTTTTCTTTTTTGGTTTGCCTTCTTCAAGTGCCCATTTACTATAGATCAACCTACGGGGATCTTTTGTTTCTTCTTTTGCAAGGGCTACTGCCCCTTCTGCTGTGCGAACCATCTGAGCAGTCGGCATTCCAGTAGCGGCACCAATGGCTTTACTGGCGTGAATTATCACATCAAAAAGATTGCCCCGTCTGGCAGCAGCTACGGTTTTCTGTGCTTCTGTTGGAGCTATGGTTGCAACAGTTCCACTATCCCCCCATCCCTTAATAGCTGCCTGAATCCATCGGCCAAACAGTACAACACCGGCAAGTGGATATGTTGCAAGATCAATAATAAGTTCGCTCGGTTTTTTAGGCAATCTCGCCCGGCCAATCATGCCATATAATATGGCCGGTAAGATCCAGGAAAACATAGTTCTATAGGCAACTATAGCGGGGCTGATCTTGCCGTATCTATATGCCCCACCTATATCATGCAGATAGAAGTTGAAGTTTTGATTAACCTGGTTTTGGAATGTGGTGACAAGCCGTTCCATTACTCCACCCCTGTAGAACGCCGGGAGATCCTTCGGATTTGCCATAGGCTGAGTTCGCCCGATCCACTTATCGGCGTATGCTATAGCATCCTGTTCTTTCATATCCTTTTCTAAGGCCGTGTCATATAGAGATTTCCAGGCCACTACGACAGTATGACGATCCATCCAACGTATCCAGGCCAGGGATGGGGGGGATAATGACTTGCCTTTGAGCCGTTTTGTTATGGTCCGTTTATTCCAAATTCTTCTCAGATCTCGATCAAAACTTCTGGTCCTGGCTACAGCAGATCGGTCATGGACAAATTTTTCCATAGCCTGATAGCCCTTTGGATAAGCAGCCCTCGCTATATTTATAGGCGTGTATTTAGTCATAAGTGGGTCTACGGCTACAGCATTAGACATTGATAGCGTCTGCCTGAGACTTGACGGTATGCTCCAGCCGATAGCGTATGCTATGCCGTTTCGTCTAAAAATAGAAACAAAACGCTCAAACCAAGTATATGATTCACCAGTTGTACCACGCACAGAATCCTTTATAAAAGTATTGAGTAACCTTGTCCCCTGGCCTGCGGTCCTTGAATTAACAGTAGCTTTATATTCCTTGTTTCGCATTATTATCTGGAGATTAGCTGCAACCGGAGCCATGTTGATAAACCTATTAACCCGGCTTAGATTATACATATAGGATACAAAAGCATCCAATTCCAGTTTTCCATAGGCCCCAGGTTTACGTTCCTGGATCATACCAGCTTCGGGGCCGGTCTTTTCGGAAGTAAATGTACTGGCAAGTTCGGACAAGAAATCGGGTTGAAATTCAAGATCCAGATCTCTCCGTATAATTGGGGCATATCTAATCTCTTTCCCTACGGTTAAACCTACAATATTGGCTGTCTTTTCCAGGATCGGAAACTGTTTATCATATTGATCGAGCAACCACTCAGCAACTTCCTTCTCCTGATTACTCATAGATTCTTCTATACGCTGGAGATCAACATCAGAAAACCCCATGCCGCGTCGCAGATAGCGTAGACCATTCTTATTCTGCTTTAGGGTGTGAACACCGATACGCTGTGCCGGGGTAAGCCTGAAGGTACGTTTCTTGCCGGAGATTGTTTCTCCTTCTATATCCTGGGCTTTGCCTACCCATTGGTCAACAGGTATATTTTTTTCCTCCAGGATCGACATGAAATTGGCTATGTCGCTATTGGTCGTTTCAACGGTAGCTTCTTCAGCGGCTTTAATGGGTTTCCATATATTGTTATAGTTTGGACCTTCCTTATGCCCATCAAGAAATTCGAGAGTACGCTCCATCCTACGGAACTGATCATACGCAGTAGTAAGCATATTCTTTGTTTGGTCCCACCACTGTTGCAATTTAGGTTTATTTAATTCTTCAATATCTTCCGGGATCGGTTTACGACGTGCCTGATCTATGGACTGAATCATTTCTCCGGTGGGATCTTCAGGCATCTCAGGAGTCTCAGGAGTAATGCCAACCTCAACAGCAGCCGCTTCCAGTTGGCCCACGTACTGACGCATCTCCTTCAGCGTCATATCTTTCATGGAAGTCTTGCCTGTGATAGCCCCCATATACTTGCGTCGTTCTATTTCGTCCATTCCGAGTTGACGTGGGATCTGGTGGCCTTTGATAAGAAACTGTCGGCGTATATCTTTAGTGGGTTTCTCCACTCTGGCTTCAGCCGGAGGTTCAGCAAGTTCAATTATTGAAGGTTTATCCAGTAGTTCATTACCCAGGGCAAATACCTCTTTAGAAAAATTGATATGGTCCTGCGGATTATCGTGGAATGACTTTACTACTGTATTTTCATCAACATCAAGAGTGGACTTGGCCTCCAAAACATCAGCCAGTTCTGTACCCTCGTACAAAGCTAAATTGTTGATATTGAGATGAGATATTATATCAAAATTACGACGAATAAAATCCAGGGTACGCCTATACGTAGTAGCATCTTCACCAGGCAGACCGATCATAATATTTGGAATAAGGGCAATACTGTTTTTACGAAGTTTTTCTGTGGCCTTATCTATGAGTGCTTCTCTCGCTGGTTTATGGAGTTTTTTAAGAATCGGGTCATTATACGATTCAATGCCAAGTTCTATATATTTAATTCCAGATTTCTGCAAAAACTCATCAGAGAATTTCTCCATCTGAGCAGCAGTAGTCTGCACTATAAAGCCCTTGAATCTTGGATTTTTCTTTTGAAGTTTTTTTCTTATGCCCACAAGTTTCTTGTAGTTTTTACTCTGTCCAAAGGTCTTATCATCCAGGTATACATATTCGGCATCAAGATCGGCCATAGCTTCAATTTGGCTGTCTATCATTTCATCCGTTACTTCAGTTACTCCCTTGGGCACAGTACAAAAAGCACACTTATGCAAACAACCCTTAGACATGCACAAACGGGCCTGCACACTTGACCCGGCAAAGAAACTCATATCAATACCAGGCTTGAACCCATAGCCTTCAACCTTAGCCATTTCCTCTATGCTATTGTATGTTTTTACGTTATCTATGCCCTTAAAATATCCTGCCGGTGCATATCCTCCCACTATTACTTCACCGTCAAAATTCTCCGCTATCTGACGGATAAAGTCTTTATTTATATCAAGTGAACTAAAGAATATTTTCTTGTACCCAGATTTGGCAAGAAACTGTATAGCCTCATCTACATCCCTGACAACATAGGCATCGGAATTAGGAACAGTGTTTGCTACTGCTCCCATCCAACCGGGTACTTCCCAAAAATCTTCAAGCCTATCATAACCTTTACGTGTACTATAGAGTTTGTCAAAATATGCCTTAGCCTCTGGATCTTCTTCAGTGGTCAACAATGGTGAAGAAAACTGAATTAGTAAATGTCTGCCTTTGTTGCTGGCAGCATCATGTTGCTTTCGCATCCATAGATTTTTGCCACCCCTGCGATCCGGCAAAGCTGACTTTGTGGTTGCCACACTATAATCTATAGATGGTGGTGTTACGTCCATTCCCACTGGCTCTGCCACAGGCTCTTGTTGTTCTACAAGTTGTTCCAAAGCACCTTTATTATTTTCATACCACTGGTTGAAAGCTTTGTGATGAATCTTACGCCTACCCTTAGTTGTTACCTCCGGGGGTCGCATAATATGGCCTATTTCATGTATGATGGTTTCTTTGATGGCCTTTTGATCATTGATATGACGAGGGTGTTCAGCATTGATAGTAATTTCACTTTGCTTTGGCCCCCGGCTCCTATGCCATCCCATTCTCTTAAAAACTGGACGGGTAGACCACATCCAATTTATTTTCTTCTCTACCCCAAGATGCCCTGCTATAGCATCGCCAACTTCCTGAAGCGTGGCCTGATTAGTCACTTCTTTAGGAAATTGTTGAACAACATTCTGTACAAGCCTGGTACGGATATTGCCCACAATAAGCTGACGTTTTTCTTTTTCCTCATCTGCTAAATCTGGATCTTGGGCTATATCTTCCTCGGCCACACCAGACAGCACGTGCCCCCGGACATCAGATGTAGCTACAGCGAATTTACCAACGGCTGCACCACCAGCACCGGGTATAATACCCATGAGTCCACCGATCAAACCTGCCTGAGCATACCGATCTATGGTCCCTGTTATACCTCCTGGAATAGATTTATCATAAACTATTTTCGCTGTCATGTCCTGCCAGGCAGCCTGTGATATTTCTTCCAAGGCTTCCTGACCGGCTACTCTGATAACGTCCATAGTCAGACTTTTCATTCCCTTAGCAGCAACTTTTTGTGCCGTTCTCTTTGTTACGGCATTAAACATTCCCTTGCCTATTTTCATTATTCCTTGAAGTTGCATCTGTTCCAGAGCACACGACACAGATCCATAAATATGATAAGCAGCTTCAGCATCATCTTTAGAGGCATTGTCCTGTATGGCCTGATCGTAAGCCTGTTGACCCTCAGCGGCATACATAAGCCCTATAGCCATATTAGGCACTCCAGCAGCAGTAAATATACCCGCTCCAAGCAAAATAGGAGTTGATTCAGCCAGGGCAACAGCAATCTTATCCGGGCTTGTTACCAGATCAACAAAGTTTTTAGGAGGTTCAGTTTCCCATTCAGGGTGTTTATCAACTATGGCCTTAACTCCTTCTCTATGCCATTCACCAGCACGACCAAGTTCAGTAGTAACGGTTCCAAAGAAATCCTCTACTTTACGCATATCCTGAAGTTTAGTCATTTTCTGTTTTGGGTCTTTGGCCCCAAGAACTTCATCAGCCATAGTTGCCATAACCGGGAGTTTAACCTGGGTCACAATATGCTTAGGCATATCAACCACAGCAGTTCCGAGACTCATCCACCCACGCATGAAAGCACCACCAATTTGACTTAGCACATCTCCCTCTTGCTCCGGCATAGCCGGTGTTTCTTCGAGAACAAATCCTTCAGGAAGATTCATCGGCTCTACTTCAAATCCTTCGGGTACTTCAGCCGGTGTCTCTGTCTCTGTTTCTAATTCAAACCCAGGGGGTAAATTCATTTCGCTGGTTGCCATGTTTTCCCACCATTATTAGACATAATTCTTTGACCAGTTTTGGAATTACGTGCATAAATAACTGGTTCTGATCTTGCGGGTGTAGCCAACTGATGCCCCGTAAACGCATGAAACCGCATCGGTGCAACTTCAGCCGCAGATTTATCTGGTCCAGAAGGCTTTGGTTTCGCAGCAGTTAAATGCGAGGATAGCGGGGTTGATAACCTGGCTGTGTGAACACGCTGAAATATATCAGTTGATTTGGCCCGTAGTTGAATGATGGCAGCATCTTCGGGGTTCCACTTCAGATCATCATCAGACTTCATCTTAGCATCCCATATTTTATCAAGTTGATATTGTTGTCGGGGAGTGCGATCTGAATATCCCTGCATCTCTCTCCATTTAAGGTATTGCCCAATCAGTTTACCCTGCGGAACATTGGTCCAGAAATGGGGTTTGACTGCCTCTGTATATTGATCTATGGAAGGTTCATAACCTATTTGCTGTTGTGGAGAAAACGGCATACCAGATGGGGTTCGTTCCTGGGGTTGACTAATAGTTATACCCATCATCTTCCAGGCAGCGGCATCTGCCTGGGCTGGATCTATAGATCCCTGATCTACCAGACTTCGCATATTCTGAAGCTTCTGCTTAGTCTCATTCATTTTCATCGTATATTGACCGGCCTTTTGTTTTGCCGATGTATATATTTTCTGAGCCTCAAACTGATATTTATCAGGTTCTATGAGATTGAGTTTACGCTGATTGTTAAGCAGATTCAGGTTAGTTTCAAATTCCTGTTGTATGGCCTCTTGCCCGGAACGAATCTGCTCGTCAAATACACTTTCTGGAGTAATATTGTT
>DATKVL010000296.1:0-5510 GCA_035530115.1 Dehalococcoidia bacterium
GCTTTGAGAATGATGACTAAGGTAACGAAGTAATGGCTGACTACTACCACCGTAGCGTCTTTGTTGTGCTCAGGACTAGTTTTATGCCTTTCGAGCAGACGTTCAATAACCTTCCACGCTCTCTGTTGCAATTCAACAAGACTTTCTCCATTGGGTAATTTCATTGTCCCCCTGTCTTGCCACCATTGCATTAAAAACTGGCTGAACGTGGTACTTAAATTTGAAACAGACATGCCTTCCAGTTCACCAACTCTCAGCTCTCTAAGCCCTTGATCAATCTCTACAGGCAACTGGTGATGGCTAGCTATGACTTCGGCTGTAGCTGTAGCTCGCTGCAAAGGACTGGAGAATATAGCAGTAATGGGCTCATTCTCGAGGAAAGTTGCTAGCTTCCTGACTTGTTCCAATCCGGTATCATTCAGTTCGATATCGCTATCGCCTCCCTGGATACGCCTCTCATCATTCCAATAAGTTTCGCCATGTCTAACTAAAATAAGCTTCAAAAGGCCTCCTTAGATTGCTTCGCGTCACTGACAGCGAGAAATATAATTATGGGCTAGTTTTACCCTCTCATTATAGGTGGGATGGTCATAAAATAGAAGTTTTGCCCACTGGCTAGGTTCGGCTTCGGTTAGATTCTGGTCAGTCAGCTTCGTCATCAAACCAATAAAAGCTTGGGGGTTGTTGCTCAGCGCCAATGCAGTCTCGTCTGCCGCTATTTCTATGCGACGATTATACCAATTAAGTGCTGGTTGTAAAACCAAGATAAGCATGGCTAGAACGAGAATTAACCAGGGAAGGCCAGCGATATCACCTATTCCCTGGAGGGAAAATAATACCACTCCAGCTCTCAAGGCTAGATTGGCCAGATAAAATGCCAGTAAAAAGGTGGCTGCCTGGATTCCTATGAGCTTGGGAATATCATGGTGGAGACGATGTCCTAGCTCATGAGCCAAAGTTACCTCTATTTCATCCCATGAATATCCCTGGAGCAAAGTATCGCTGAAAATAATACGTCTGGATTTGCCCCAGCCGCTTAGCATGGCGTTAGCTGTAGTGGCTTTGCTGCTTAAATCCATGGTAAGGCACTCTTCAATATCAACTCCAGCCCTCCTGGCTAGATTTACCAATTTCTCTTTGAGCCCTCCTTCTTCTAAGGGCTTTAATTTAAAGAATAAAGGTATAAGAAAGGTGGGCGTTAGCCAGGTGAGGATTAAGCTGACTAAGAACATAATCAAGGCAGCTGCTAGCCACCACAGTGCCGGGAGATTCCCTATAAGCCAGTAAACGATTATAACCAGACATAGGCCTAGCAATAATTCCAGCCCTGAAGCTTTAACCTTGTCCCTTAGCCAGCTTACTAGGACTTGCTTTGATAAGCCATAACGATGGGGCAGGACAAAATCGTAGTAATAGCCTAACGGTGCCACTATAACTCCATAGCCTGCTGCCAGGATCAATAGATACAGGGCTGCTGACCATGGAGAAGGAAAAGCTAAAAGACTCGCCAGTGTAGTTGAGGCAGGGGTGAAAAGAAGGACTAGTAATAGGATGAACCCTATCCCGAGCTCGAGCAATGAGCCGCGCCGCAGTAATCTATGGTATTCTCGTGCTTTCTGCTGGCGTGCCGGGTCAGGGACAAATTCTCTTAACTTCTCAAGGTCTTCCCCCAAAATCGCACCATGTTGAGATAGGATAAACTTAAGCTCCCCTCTGGCCTACGATGCAGCAACGCCCTTGTCCCTGGTTACTATAACCTTCTCTATCTTCATTCCACGCATTTCAGTGATAACAAACTTCAGGTTCTGGTACTTAAAATGCTCCCCCTGCTTTGGTATCCGACCAAGGTGGCTGAGAATAAAGCCGGCCACAGTCTCATAATCACCGCTGGGTAAATTCAGCTCCAATTCCTCGTTAGCTTCCTCAATCCTGAATCCTCCATCCAGTTGAAAGGTGCTGTCGCCAGTTACAATGAAATCCTTTTCTTGATCCGTTAGCTCATCGTGAATATCGCCGACAATCTCCTCAGTTAGCTGTCCGAGGGTAACCATTCCCGAGATTCCTCCAAACTCGTCGACAACAATTGCCGCATGGTGCCCACCATCTCGCATCTCAGCCAGGAGCTCTCCCAGGCGTTTGCCTTCAGGCACAAAATAGGTCGGGCGCACCAAATCATCGATGACGCTGTCTTTGCTGTCAGGTCCATCGGTTAACTTCATCAGCACATCCTTGGCATGTAATATACCTACCACATTATCGGTATTATCCTTATATACGGGGAAACGGCTATATCGTCCTTGGGTATAGAGATTCAAGAAATCGCTTAGCTTTGTCCCTTGAGACACCCAGGTGATTTCTGTTCTGGGGACCATTATCTTACTCACTGGGCGGTCGGTAAATTCAAACACCTTGTGTAGCATCTCTGCCTCATCTTGCTCCACCACACCTTCGCTTTCCCCGACATTTATTGCCGAACGTATCTCGCCCTCGCTGACCAACTTTTTATCCTCCTCGGATACAGTTACTATCTTGGTAAGACTTAACCCGATTCGCTCCAGGGCCAGGATAAAAGGGTAAAAACACAATTCTATTATTTTTAAGGGATTAGCGTAGATTAGGGATAGCCGCTGAGAATGATGCACAGCGAAAGTCTTGGGGATAACTTCTCCGAAGACCAAAACTAGCGCTGTCACCCCCACGGTGGCTATGATTGGTCCCCATGGGAAGCCAAAAACTGACACCGCCATGATGGTACCTAGTGTAGCGGCAGCGATATTTACCAGATTATTACCTAGAAGGACGGTAGCCAGAAACCTCTCGGGCTTTTCAGCAAATTTGGCTAGCTTTTCCGCTCCTTTAACGCCGCTTTCCACCAGATATCTTATGCGAAGCTTGGGCAGAGAGATGAAAGCTGACTCAGCACTGGAAAAGAAGGCTGAAAGGGCTACGCAAACTAGAAAGGCTAATAAAAGCCAACTATCGGCGGCATCCACTTATTACCACCCCCTAAGTCCCCTTCCCAACCGAATTGACCATTTTGTTATCATTAACTTTGACTGTAATCCACACTTTATATAAGTTATGATAGCATTAGCTGGCAAACCTGTCAAAACCCACGTAATGGAGACTGATTACTATTACAGGGTGTCATTTCTTTTCTAGGCGAAGGCCACAGTTGAGCCATATTCCCTCTTCATTAGGAGGTACGAGGACCATCGCCCAGAGACCGCCGGTGGTATTCCTCACCACATGCCACCAGTGAATTTGCAGTGGTGGTATACCACGTGTCCTGAATACTGCCTCTTCGCCGCCGATAGTTTGTACCATTAGCCCTGGCCATTCGGTCAATTTTGCCCTGGCTGCCGGTATGCGTACTGTAAATTCTTTATTCTCCCAGTCGGCATCCAATTCCACATCCCACACCTTAGGAGCTCCAGGCAGATGACCACTACCACGAAATGTTTCCAATTTTCTCCTCCTTTTCTTCTTTTTTAATATTTGGGCCCTCGCATCATAATCAACTCTTCACATGCAAATCACCCCCTAACCCATTGTTAACTGACGTTTTGTCTGTTTGCGGACCACCATACTCACGCGAGTCACTTCGTTTCTGAGATAGCTATGTCACATTGAGTAGCTCCAGCATTTTGTTTATATCTGTGGTTGGCAGCTTGCAGTTATAATTCAGGCAGACGTAAGCCGTGGCCTTGCCCCCGATGCTCGATTGATTTTTGGTGAATTCGGCAAGCTGAGCTATTTCAGGCGATTTCTGTTCACTGGGATTGAGAAGCACCACCTTATTCGGCAAGAAACGTGTTCTTAACGCTTTTACCATAGCTTTGGTATCTTCTGCCTTTGCATTGCCGGCGATGACCACTTCATAACAAGGCCCAATCCCGAAGTCTAAGGCAACCATGAGTTGAGTATGCGCCGATGGTGATTGTTTGACGCTTCTGGAAAAAGCACGCCCGATTTTTGCTGCTTTTTCCTCCAAATCGGAATTAGCAGTCATACGCCCCAGACGAAGCAAGTTCAGCATTGCCATAGAATTTCCCGATGGCATAGCACCATCGTAAATCTCCTTCTTTCTGACAAACAGGCTTTCACCATCGTCAGGCACGAGATAAAGCCCACCACCATCTTTATCCCAGAAATGCCTTACCATATCACCAGTCAGTTCGAGAGCAACTCCAAGATGCCTTGCGTCGAAAATGGCCTCATATAGTTCTATTAGACCCCAAACTAGAAAAGCATAATCATCCAGATTTGCTTCTACGCCAGCCTGGCCATCTCGATAGCGGTGCCAAAGCCGGCCATCTGCTTTGCGCATATTCCCAAGTATGAAATCTGCAGCACGGCAGGCCACTTCAGCATACTCAGGCTCATCAAAGGCTTGGGCCCCTTTCGCCAATGCAGCAATCATGAGACCGTTCCAATCAGTTAAAATCTTGTCGTCCTTCATAGGATGGACACGTTTTTCGCGGTAAGCAAATAATTTCTGCCGTATCACTTCCAGATGCGCCTGAAGGTCTTGTTGAGACAGATTCAGGTCGGAGGCGATCTTTTCAAGTGGCTTTCTTAAATGCAAAATGTTAACGCCACTCTTCTTTCTAGTGGCTTGCTCCGCGAAATTGCCGTCTTTTTCAATGTTAAATACTTTGGCGACGAAATCTGCTTCCTCATTGCCAAGTGCCTGTCGAATTTCCTTCTGCGTCCAAAGGTAAAACTTCCCTTCCTCTCCCTCGCTATCCGCATCTTCAGCCGAGCAAAACCCGCCTTCTGGCACTGTCATATCCCGTAGAACATAGGTGAAAATCTCCCGTGCTGTCTTTCCATAATCTTCCTTTCCGGTTGCCTGATAAGCCTCGGTGTAGGCCATGGCTAACATAGCTTGATCGTAAATCATCTTCTCAAAGTGAGGAACAAGCCATTGCGAATCTGTGGAATAGCGGTGGAAGCCAAATCCAACGTGGTCATAGATGCCGCCGCGCCGCATTGCCTGGAGAGTTTTCTCCACCATATCCAACGCTGCCTCGTTGCCTCCACGTTTCCAGTAGCGGAGTAAGAAGAGGAGATTGTGCGGGGTGGGAAACTTCGGGGCACTGCTGAAACCAGCGTGCTGTCCGTCAAAGCGTTTGGCCAGCTGCTCATATGTGAGTTCCAGTGTCGCTTCATCTAGTTCTTCACCGGGTGTGTCCTGCGAGGTCTGTTGAAGTACGGTCGCGATTTTATTGGACAGACTTAACGCTTCGCCTCGCCGCGTTGCCCAAAGCTCTCTAATGTGTGGGATTAGCTCCATCATTCCAATCAGCCCAAATCGGCCCTCCCTAGGGATATAAGTGGCGGCGAAGAAAGGTTTCTTATCTGGCGTTATGATGATACTAAGAGGCCAACCCCCGCTGCCTGTCATCACCTGACAGGCGCTCATGTAAACATTGTCTATATCAGGACGTTCCTCACGGTCTACCTTTATGGAAACGAAAGTCTCGTTCATAAGCCTGGCTACTTCA
>DATKVL010000297.1:0-7417 GCA_035530115.1 Dehalococcoidia bacterium
AGGCTTATCTGGGGACCGGACTACCGGTTTTTGCTCCCTCTATCCACGCTGGTTGGCGCCATCTTCCTCATCCTGGCCGATACTTTAGCCCGTACCATAATTCCTCCTACGGAGATTCCGGTAGGAATAATTACTGCTCTCTGTGGAGCTCCTTTCTTTCTTTATCTATTGCGGAGAAGAAAGGGGCTTGCTTTCTTCTGAAAGGATAAGACACCATGATTGAACTGGATAATGTCAGCTTGGGCTACGACCATCGAGCCATCTTGCATAATGTAAGTATGAAGGCCGGGCCCGGCCAAATACTGGGGCTGGTTGGCCCCAATGGCTCGGGCAAGTCAACATTAATCAAGGGAATGGCCCGGGTGATTGACCTGTTCTCCGGGCGTATCTTAATTGACGGCCGTGATATAAAAACTATTAAGCGAGATGAACTGGCTCGCCTTGTTGCCACGGTGCCGCAAAGCCCTGCCTTGCCCGGGGCTTTCACTGCTTTTGAAGTGGTGCTTATGGGACGAACGCCTCACCTCGGGCTCCTTCGCTACGAGGGAGGAAAGGACCTGGCCATCGCCTGGCAAGCCATGGAGGCAACGCATACCCAATCTTTCGCTGAGCGCAGAGTAAGTGAGCTCTCAGGAGGAGAGAGACAGAGGCTTATCATTGCGCGGGCACTAACCCAGCAGCCAAAGGCGATGCTCCTCGACGAACCCACTGCCAATCTGGATATAAACCATCAAGTCGAGATTCTCAATCTGGTCAAGAGCCTTTGCCTGGAGCAAAGCTTGACCGTCATTATCGTTTTACATGATTTGAACTTAGCTGCTCAATACTGCGATTGGATGATCATGCTAAATGGAGGGAAAGTTTACGCTGAAGGCACGCCACTCGATATACTCACAGCGCCGAATATCAAGGAGGTTTACGGAGCCGAAGTATACGTTTATCCCCACCCCATTAATAAGTTGCCTACCACTCTTATCACAGCCGGCGGGAGCCACGGAACTAGCTGATATAACTCCTCTCCCCAACCCCTCACCAAGGAAAGACAAAAGATAGATTAAAGAAATGGCATCGAGGCTTGAGGAGCACCAGAAGTCTACTTCATGGTCTCTGGCATCCCCGTGAAGATAAAGGGCTAAACAGCCCTAAATCCGGCACGAAAATGGTTTCTTCCTTAAGAAAAATAGTATACTATTCAATCTTCAGTGCTGGGTTTGTTAGAATTATCTGGGGTAGATGAAAATTCAAGTAAAAACAAACATTGAACCTTTTTATAAAATCCCAATTCTAGGTAAGATTCTAAACCATTTCCGCCATAAATTGCCAGTTATTGAAGGATACGAAGCATTACTCAATGTTGAGTATAGTGATCTCGATTCGAAGGATGCTACTCCTATTTTACCTATTAAGCCTGTGGTCGTAGAACCCCATGGAATTGAAGGAGGATTTGACCGTTGGGCATATGAACCTTGGTTTGATACAAACCAGTTAATCATGAAGTTCCATCCATCTATCAGTGGATATATTGAATTAAGGGTATACTTTAGGGATTTAAAAGATTCCGACAAAGTTATAGATGATTATGGGAGAAATCAGACATTTAAAGGAGATATTGGTTCTGATAAGGCTATTCGTTACTATTACAAACCATTTAGAGTATACTCATTGTATGAAGTTTTAACAGTCCTCTTTACAGGCATTGTTACGATCTTTACTATTTTGTTGTTTGTTATTACAATTTTGTTTTTCTTAATCCAATCATGATGCTTACGGTGTCCTTTCGCCAACAGCGTATAACACAGTGTATCTGGCTTCGTGCCTTCGGCACTCCGTCCAAATCCGCCTTCGGCGGACTTCAGATACGCTCAGAACGTTATCTGAAATTGCAAGCGACGGCAAGAGACGTTAAAAATATAACACATGTAAAATAAATGAGGAATAGAAATGGCAAAAGAAGGAAAAGATGTAATCGTACAAATACAAGAGGAAATAAAACAACAACGAAAAATAGGCGGATTTTGGGAAGGGTATTGCAATTTGCAGAAAGTAGTCTCAGGAGATATATGGGAGAGTTCTACTCGATATGTATATGAGCTTTTACAAAATGCCGAGGACGAAGAAGCAACTAAATTTCAGATAAACGTCTCAAAGAAGAGAGCAAAGATAACACATAATGGTAATCCTCTTATTCCTGAGGATATAAGAAATATTTGTTATGCAGCAACCCAAAAAGACCCAAATGTGAGTATAGGATATTTGGGTGTGGGATTTAGATCTGTATTTCCAGTGACAGATAAGCCAGAGATCTACGGGGGAAAGTATAGTTTTCGTTTTGACAAGGAAGAATGTGAAAGGGAATTCGGTGATAGCTCGCTCTATCATTTCTATCCTTTCTGGATAGAACAACCAACGGAGAGGATAGATCAACAGAAGACAACATTCATATTAGATTTTAAGGCGGAAGAGTACTTTACTAAGACCTTGGAGCAATTAGGGAAATTGGGCACACACTCGCTTTTATTTCTTAGGAATATTAACAGCATAATCATTCGAAATGAAGAAAATAACGAAAGTCGGGTATGTAATATCTCCTGTTTAGAGGATTTCAAACCAATTCCGAACAATGGGAATCTTAAAGTTGGCAAATTCTTGCTTGTAGATGGGAGTGTTGCCACACGTTTTCTAGTGTTCCGCGGAACATTTCAAACTGACGAAGTCCGAAAAGATGAAGAGACAATAAGAGCAAAACGAGGGGAGATTAAAGAGAGAGAAGTTTCAATAGCATTTCAACTTGATGAAAAAGATAACTTAAAGCCAATAAAAGGGTATTTTTACTCCTTTTTCCCAGTAATGGAAAGAAAAATCAACTACATTGTGCATGCTGATTTTATAGTCCAAGCTGGGCGAATTGCATTGCTTGCCAATAAATGGAACAAATGGATGACGCAAAAGGCATTTGAAGTTGCAGAAGGGAGCTATCATTATTTCCAAGAGAAACCTGACGAACCTAAATGGGTGGAGCAATTTCCAACGGTTTTTGAAAAGCGTGAAGAAGTAGGGGATATGTATGAGGATGTTTTTGAAAAGCATTTATATGAGGCAACAAAGAATCCAATAGTAAGAGATCTAGAAGGGAAAATAATACCTCTTAATAAAGCAATCAAAATCACAGAAGAAACGGAAGAACTGGTGAAAAGAGGTTTTATTAAATCCTCGGACCTAGAGACAGTTTTTGAGGAAGAGCTTTACCTAATCAGAAAAGACTATCCTACTGGAGGCAGACCTGTTAAGGAATTAGATATTGACGATTTGAATTGCGAAGAATTTCTTGAAAAGAAAACAGAGGAAGGAAAAGGCGTGGATTTCCTCATTCTATTTTATTCTCTCTATAAAAAAGCAGTGGAAGAACGGTACAGTCACTACAAGCAGAGCCAGCAAGAAGGACTGATTAAAAGTGCCCTAGGGGAATTGCTTGTAATCAATAGAAAAGGAGGTGTAAAGAAACAAGAGGATGTTCGGGCTGAACCAGATCTGAAAGTATTGGATAAATTAAAGGGTAAGGGATTTGAGATAGAACGCATTCTTTCAGAATATGATTTGATTGACAAAACATTATGGGAAAAAGCGAGAGCATATTTACCGAAGGTAAGAGAAATTACAAAGGAGGTTGTACAACAAAGTATTTTACTGAAGCTTAATATAGCTTCTGAACCTCCTTCTAAGGAGGATGTTGTATCTTGGGCGCATCTTTTGAAGTCCTATGGTGCATCTCCAAATGAGGAAATCTGGGTGTTAGATGCAAATGGACAAGTCAGAACAAGTAAAGGGGTTTTTCTTTCCGACAAATATGATCCCCTTTATCGGTGGCAGGGGTTTAAATTACCGGAGATGAATTTTTTAAGTGATGAATATTTGGATTTGGAAGGCGATCCTAACGGGTGGAAAGAATTCTTTAAAGAAACTTCTATGAAAGGATATAATAAGCTGGACTACCAAGATTATGTGAGAAATAACATCCTACTACCTTTACAACAGAGTGGAAAAGCAAGGGATTTGTCAAATCATCAGGTTATTCAGTATACACGAGCAATGGTAGAATGTGATTTTACTCCCGAAGGACCTATTTTCGTAGTTACAAAAGAGGGAGCGAAACAAAAATCAGATAGTGAGTTATATTTCCCGTCTCAATACTCGCCTAAAGAAAACTGGGGAAATCAAGGTATTATTTCTCTTAACTTTGTATCTTCGGAGTACATAAACCAAAACGATGTAAACAAATGGAAAGAATTTTTCAAGGCAATAGGGATAAAGGAAATAGCTGCTGCTGAAATGATAGCTGAGTTTGGAAAACGTGTTGTGATGAGAAAATTTGAAAAAGATGGATATATAATGGAGCCTTATGGAGGTAAATATGATCTGCAGGCTAAAAAAGATAGTGAAGTGCTTTACATAGAGGTTAAATCAACATCTGCTGGAGATGTTGGTGATATAAGGTTTGATTCTGGGCGTGCTAGATTTAGTGAGGGACAAGCGAGATGCTACTATCTTGCTAACATAATAAACATACCAGATGCACCGTATATTTATCTTCTCAAAGACCCTGCAAATCGTGATGGGGTTACCTATGAAATGCACATACCTAAGGATACAATAGAGAAATATAGTGAAAAAATAGATGCAAAACATTTAGTAAATAAGTGGATATCATGATATTCGTCGCCAGCAATTCTTCGCTCGCTTCGATGCTATCGCACTGGGACAACGGCGGATAAAAGGAAAATCTTTGATTTCCCTTTTATCCACAAACCGTTATACGGAATTGCCAAGGTGAAATACCAATTGTTCATTTTGTGCAATGTTGTTTTATGCCTACTGAGCCGGACAAAGACGAATATTGCCAGGCAAGACCAAATCTAGGATTTTGCCCCTTGAGTGAGTCAGTGGGTAAGCGACCTTCATAATAGGCTCCGGGAGAAGCCGCAGGTGCGGCAATGGTAGATGCCCATGCCTGCTCCACAGCAGGGACAGCTAATTTCATCATCCCTGGCGTAGGTCCATCCCTAGGTCATTGCTAATGACCGGCAACATTATACCAAGGGCAAAGGTAACGCCCATGACCATGACATTGATAACCTGAAGAGGCCCGATTACCACTCATCCGTAGTTCCATGTTTTCTTGGCGAAGGGAGTAGTCAATTGCGTTGGTCGAAATCCTGTTCCGGTAACCCCTTCTCACCGGGCTTCGCCGTTACAATCCTCTCCACTCCTCCCTTAGGATGCCGAACTCCACATGGTCATGATATTGCCCGTTTTTGAACATGGCTTGCCGCAGACGGCCTTCTTCCCGAAAGCCGACTTTCTTGTGAAGCTTAATGCTGCGCTCGTTGAAGGCAAATGCAGCCGATGAGATGCGATGTAGATTCAATTGCTGGAAGCCATAGTTGATTAGCAGCCGGGTAGCCTCCGTGCCATAGCCTTTGCTCCAGTAATCCTTTTCGCCTATGACGATTCCCAAAGTGGCATTGTGGTCTTTTGAGTTAATCTTGTGCAGCCCGCAGTTGCCGATGGGTTTAGTTGAGGCACCTTCGATCACTTCGATAACAAACGGAGCATCGCTTTTCGCCCTCGTAGTACCCAATTCCTCGATGTATTTCTCTTCGCTCATTTCAGTCATCGGCAGATACAAACAAAGATACTGGATTACCTCCGGGTCGTTAAACCACTTCAGAAAATATGAGATATCCGATTTCTTTACCGGCCGTAGAAGAACGCTCTTGCCCTTTAACATTTGAATCCCTCTTTTTATCCTTGAGCTAGTTTTGCTGTCCTCAATCGAATACTAGGGCGGAGACCATGCTCGCTTAAATATGGCATGTAATAACCTCAGCAAAATAATAAGCCCGGCTTTCTTGTGTCCCCGGGCTTGATGCTCCTAATATTCTTAGTAGTGGATTTACGTTTCCCTGAAGTTGGAGACACACTAAGCCTGATAGACGCTGCCACCCAACTGAGCGTGGCAAATGATTCCGCAGATAAGGCTCTTTGTTCTCATCGGACTTCTGTATATCTCCTGAAGCTATGCGAAGCTCATTCTACTGTGTCAAATAAGCCATTGTCAACTTGAATGGTGAGAATGCAGACGAGTCTAGGGTGATAGGATAATAGTCTTGATTTACCAGCCTGTCTATACACCTACTTCAGAGCAACGCAGTGATAACATTTATCCCGAATGTGCGGTTTGTTGCACAATTACTCAGATTGTTAAAATAGAAGATATCTGAACTGTCTTCCCAGCTGAGTAACTCATATTTAAGTTTACCGTCGGTCGAGTCCTGTGATGACGCTTCAGAGGACACAGCAAGGCACTCATTATGGCTTGACTGCCCGCGTCGCCATGCAATTAGGCATATACATAGTCAGGGGTTCCTTCTGTGAAGGAGGAGTCCTGTCTTCAAAGAAACCCGTAATAATAAAACCGGCTGCAAGTTGCCCGCCTATTTGATCGTCAAGGGTGTGGCTAAATTCCATCGGCTCACCTTGTTCCAGCCGGTGTTTCTTCTCCTCTTCCGGTAGATCGTAAACGTCCGAATAAGGAATGCGGTATTTCACTTGCAACACGCCGGTACGTTCCGCCAGTTCGTAGTCCACCAAGTAGGCGGCAGGGTTCATGAAACCTGCCAGAAGCATACCCCCGTGCCGTAACACACGGAACGCTTCTCGCCAGACTGGCCGCACGTCTGGCACGAACGTATTTGAGACTGGATGAACTATCAGGTCGTAACTCATGGAATCGAACATATGGAGGTCCGCCATATCTCCTTCTATTAGGCGGATATTCAGACCATCCCTTTCCGCTATGAAACGATCCTGCTCTAACTGCAACGGTGAATTGTCGAAGACAGTTACATTGGCACCTGCCGCCGCTAACACCGGACCTTGCTGCCCGCCGCCGCTTGCGAGGCATAGTACATCCGCTCCCTTGAGTTGCGGAAACCAGTCTACCGGAACAGGTATCGTTGGTGTGAGAACAATCTGCCAGTCACCTTGGCGTGCCTTTACGATGGTCTCAGCACTCACCGGGATAGTCCATTTGTTGCTTTTTTTCACCTCACGATCCCAGGCGTCTCTATTGTACTCTCGAATGTTCATTGTCTATACTCTTATCCTTTTCTGCTATCGATACGAATAAGATGGTCGGGGTTAAATTGCAATGTTGCATTGTAACATTAAGGTGATATCCTGAAATAGAGTCTCGGAGTCGAATAAGAGACTGAAGATTCGATGAGGTCACATAAGTCCATTTTGTGTGATGTTGTTTTAGGCCTGCTGGGCCGGACAAAGGCAAACATACCAGGCAAGACCAAATCTAGGATTTTGCCCCTTGAGTGAGTCAGTGGGTAAGCGACCTTCATAATAGGGG
>DATKVL010000298.1:0-6333 GCA_035530115.1 Dehalococcoidia bacterium
TCCCTCCTCGTTGTTTCCCGCGGCGACCACATGGCCGTCGTCCTTAAGCCCCACCGTGTGAGCGTAGCCTGCAACGACCAGCGCAATATCCGTCCAGCCGCCGACGTTGCACTGCCCATCGTCGTTATTTCCCGTGGCGACTACGGTGCCATCCTCCTCAAGCCCCACCGTGTGAGCCCCGCCTGCGGCTACCTGCTGGATGTCCGCCCAGCTGAGGACGTCGCACTGCCCCTGGTCACTCTTTCCCGTGGCGACCACGCTGCCGTCGTTCCTAAGCCCCACCGTATGCCAGTCGCCTGCAACGACCAGTCCTATGTCGGTCCAGCCGCCGACATTGCACTGCCCATCGTCGTTATTTCCCGTGGCGACTACGGTGCCATCCTCCTCAAGCCCCACCGTGTGACTAAAGCCTGCGGCTACATGCCAGATATCCGTCCAGCCATCAACATTGCACTGCCCATCGTCGTTATTTCCCGTGGCGACCACGGTGCCGTCGGGCCTAATCCCCACTGTGTGACGCCCGCCTGTGGCTATCGTGCACGACAGGTTCAGTACCATTATTATTATTAGAGCTACAGACAATAAAACCTTTAAGATCAACTTTCTACTTTTCATTACTACCTCCCGTTATCCGTCGTTCGAACTTTGCTGCGTGTGAAACTCTCCCTTTTTGTAAGCTTTTGCCTTCCCCAAAATCTCAGTCTGTGGCATGTCACCTCCTAGCTGTCAAGCCTCCATCACCAAGGTTCGCCCCGCGCAGCACAGGCACAAGTGCGATCCCGCCAACAGCCGGAAGCGGTCCCATGCCAGGTCGAGATGGCCTCGGTTGTCCTGCATCATCCACAAAGAAGACATCCATAGTAGTGACCGCACTCGGGTAACTCAACCCGCATATATTTCACAGTATAACACATCGCAACGTGACTGCTGGCATAGTGCCAAGCCCCGCTCCCAGCGTACAAACCCGCAGCACCGCGACATAATACACGCGGGAGGCGAGTTTCCTGAATCAATTCAAATGCAGTCCGCAAAAAATTGGAGCTCAGCTGGCGGCGTCCCCGGAGGGGTTCGAACCCGCGACCCGCTGCTTGGTAAGCAGCCGCTACCTACCTCTGTGGCTCGATAATCACTTTCGGAATGCTAACGCCAGGCTCTGTGGGAGCAAAGACTGACGCCTGTATTAGCTCCACTCTACTGTGGGCATTGTCCTGTATGCTGTTATTCTGGGCGTCCCCGTCACAGCTGTTCTGGCTCGCCGAAGCAATGCTATCGTTCCCTTTGACCCCACCCATGTCCTCCAGTTTTCCATCGTCTCCCACGTGCTTATCATTACGCCGATAGACTGATCCCCATCGCTGACGAGAAACTCAGCGTCAACGAAGCCTGGATATTGCATGGCATACGACCTGAGCTGCATCAATATGGGTTCTACATTCTTATAATCCAACACCTCGTATCCTATGATACCTTTTATCACGCCGTCTTTTTTCACTATCGCTTGCATTTTCCCTCCTTTTAATGCTTCAGGCTATCTCAATGTCCATATACCCTGTCGACACGCATGTCATACAGCCTCCTGAAAGCCCCGGCATCATGACCAATAGCTCTCTGAACCAACATAGCCTCATCTGATGTTTGTCCTTCAAAACGGTTCTGGTTCACCCGTTTACCTACTTTCTTTAACGAATAAGTCGCTGAAATGTCACGGAAAGCCATATTGTTACCTGATATTCTCGCCTGCCTAAAAAACAATTGCGCTGGCTTCGTGGCGTTCCTGGAGGGATTCAACCCATGACCCGCTTGCTTGGAAGGCAGCCGCCATCTACCTCTGCGGCTCGATAATCACTTTTAGAGAGTCCTGAGCCCGGGCGGGATTGCCACGTCGCCTGCGGCTCCTCGCAATGACAAATAGAAGTGGCCTGTTTCCGCCAGCCCCAGCCGGTGGCACCCCCGACACCCTCCGCAACCCCAACGCGCGTATCCGGATGAAGGAGTAGTACCAACAGGATCTCTGATACATATGCTAAAATATTAATCTAGGAGGTGCAAAAATGGAAAAGAAACCATCTGAAGAACAAATCTATGAGGAAGCTAGCAAGAGGGTCAAAGAGAAGAAACGTTTTTACGGTGGTCTCGTTACTTATTTGATTGTGAATGCTGTACTAATTGTTATCTGGGCACTGTCCGGTCGAGGCTATCCGTGGTTCCTATGGCCATTGGGTATCTGGGGTGCCTTTGTCCTTGGCGATTTTCTTCGCACCTTTGTGTTTGGAAATGGAGGATCTGACCAGCAAGCGATAGAGAAGGAAGTTGAGAAGATGAAAAAGGGAAAGCCATAATCCATAATTAAAATTCCCTGTTATAGTAGTATCTTAGCCTGTCATTTGAAGTAACAAAGACTCAGGTTGTTGGGCTGACAACAAAAGATCAGATATTTAGATAACAATTTCTTGGCGTCTTTCCACAAAAAATTGGGCCTCAGCCGATGGGTAATCATCTCCCGTACACGTATTGTGCCAGCCGCATATATCCCGGAATCTCGCTATAGACATTCATAGTGCGGCTATTACAGCGTCCTCTCATAGCTCCTGTGTTACTAGTCTATCTGTACTAGCTCAAAAGGGTCATTGACGCTTACTGCGGCACTGATACAATGGCATTACGAAGGGATACATATGAAAAGAATCGGCAGTTTCTTGATTGTGGCAGCGCTAATTGCAGCGATGGCAGGCTGCAGTTATATTAGTCCTAGCGGCGGCGGTGATTATGGAGAATCTTATACCCTCACCACCATCAGTACCGCTGGAGGATCGGTAGCCACCCCTGGAGAGGGGACTTTTACTTATGCTGAAGGTGCAGTGGTCAACCTTTTGGCCCAGCCTGAAGAGGGCTACCAGTTTGTCAACTGGACCGGCAATGTGAGCACCATTGCCAATGTGAACTCTGCCATAACTGCCATCACCGCGAACGACAGCTACTCGATACGGGCTAACTTTCTGGAGGGTTCATCAATCCCTCTTGGAATAAACTATACCGAGGCAGAAGTCGAGCAACTAATAATTGTGCTGGTCAATGCCGAAAGACAGCAGTATGACCTAGGCACCCTCAGTGAAGACGCTCTGTTAACCAGCCTGGCCAGAGAGCACAGCATCAGCATGGTCGAGAACGATTTCTTCGGCCATGAGCGATATCCGGGGGAGAGGCCTCTTAGCTATAACATGTCTCCCGGGACTATGCGAGGAGAGAACCTGGCAAAGATTCCAACCAGACAGTACATTCCAGGTCCTTATCTTTCTCTACAAGAAGTATGTGAGTGGGCAGTCTCAGGCTGGATGGATAGTCCTGGACACAGAGCAAACATACTAGAACCTCGTTACACTGAGACAGGTGTGGGAGTTTCATTTTCAGACGGGTGGGACTACCTATACATAACCCAGATTTTCGAGGGCGTCTACTATTAAGACGTAACTAGTTATTTCTGCTCAGTTTCTTCAATTTGAAATGTTTTAGCAGCGGCAGAAGCCAGATATGCGAGACTAACAGGACTATGAAAGGAATTTCCAAATTTATATGAATTATATGAGCCAGATTCTTGGTCAATAGTCCAAATGTTAGAGGTTCAAGAATTCTGTACTCGGTAATACCAAATCCAATGATGAGATAGATTATTACCAGAACTGTCAATAGCCAATGTATTGTACCTTTCATCAGTCGTTGATTAACCATGTTTCTCAGTCTCCGAAGAAGCTTTTATCCAGATCTGCGCTGTTCGAGTATCCCCGACTTTCTCGATAACCTCTTAATTAGCGTCGTTAGACAATTCAATCTCTGTTATCCATTTAATCCATTTTAATCCCCATTGGTTTTCTGCCACTAGTTGAAATGGGAACCCCCTTTCAGGCGGAAGAACAACATCATTCATCTTGTATGCCATCAGTATGTCATTGTCTATTATGTAGTCAATAGGTAGATAAGTTGAGTACCCGTCGTAAGCACGAAATATAATCACTTTCGCATTTTCAAGTGGTTCCACTTCTGCCAGCAAATCTCTGACCAGCACACCTTCCCAGAGAATGGTAACACTCCATCCTTCTATGCAGTCCATTGTTACGACTTTTTTATAGTGTTGATGTTCGTTAACAACTTCATCATAGGTATAGCTTGTAGAGTTCGTTACCAGGCCAGTAATTCTTAGCATATAACTTTCTACATCTATTTCCTGCGGACCTATTAAGGAATTTTCCTTAAAATCATTTATTGATGAAAGGTTTACGCCTTCATATTCTCTGACCTCAACAGGTGCTAGCCCCTCCGTTTGGCAACAACCCGTATTCACCCCAAACGCAATTATAGCCACCAGCATCAGGGCAGAGACGACAAACAAAATACCCCTACCGGCCATCGCTTTTTTCATGTTCATACCTCCCTAACTTCGGTTATACATGACCTTAATGATATAACCCGCCGCCATTGTTGTATGTGACTTTTGTCCCAATAATTGATTACTGTACCTTAATGTTAATCTTCAAACTCTCTATTTTGCCCACCCCCTTTAAAGAGTAGACCAAACCGGTTATGGTGTTGGTGATGATCTCCCAGGGTAAAATGGAGTTGAAGGAAGGCAGTTCCGTAAGAATTCCTTACGAAGATGGTTTCTTCGATAAAGCCTGTGCCGTAAATTGCATCTATTTCTGGCCCGACTCGGTAGCTGATTTGAATGACAATCTATCCGACATTTAACCAAAATGTTACCCGTTGTCCTCGCTTACCTGGAAAAGCAGTTGCTCCGGCTTTGGATTATCTCTTGGGGGACTCTAACCACAGCAGCTGCTATCTACCTCTGCGGCTCGATAATCACTTTTAGGGAGTCCTGAGCCCGGGCGACAAGCTGGAATCCCAGGCCTGTTTCCGCCAGCCCCAGCCGGTGGGTAATCATCTCCCGCACACATATCTTGCCAGCCTGTATCAGTTCCAGTGCTGCGGCATAATCCCCAGGGCTGCCACCATAGGAGCTGGTAAGCGTTATCTCATTACGCCAGAACAGGTCGTTCACCGATATCGGAACGCTAACGCCCGGGTCTGTGGGGGCAAAGAAGAGAACAGTACCTCCCCGTTCCACCGACTCCAATGCCTGCTTTATGGCTGATGTCGCCCCGCTGCATACTACGACAAGGTCAGCGAGACGACCATCGGCTGCCTGGCGTAGGTAGGCTGGGGTATATTCCTTAGCCTGAATGGCAATATCGGCTCCAAATTTTCGTGCTGCCTCCAGGCGATAATCAATGATGTCCGTGGCGATAATGTAACCGGCACCTGAAATCCGAGCCAGTTGTATATGGAGCAGCCCGGCAACCCCGCTGCCGACAACGAGCATACTTTGCCCCGGTTGTAGGTGAGCTAACCTTTGCCCGCGCAGGACGCAAGCCAGCGGTTCAACAAAGGTCGCCTCCTCAAAAGATACTCCGTCGGGTAAGGGAAATATGCCCTGGTCGACATTGATGCGCGGCAGCCGCACATATTCAGCAAAGCCACCAGGGTCGAAGTTCGTCTGGCGCAAGGTATCGCAAACGGTGTGGTGCCCACTAAGACAGTAATGGCAAGTGTTGCAGGGGACATGATGAGCGGCACAAATCCGATCACCCTCTTTATAATGTTCCACCCCCTCCCCGACAGCAGCAACCACGCCAGCGACTTCATGACCCAGGACTAAAGGTGCTTTGTGCAGGCGATACCATTCCAGCAAATCGGTGCCACAGATGCCGCTGGCCTCCACCCTCATCAGTACCTCGCCGGGGCCAATCTGCGGCACAGGCATCTCCACCAGCCGCACATCTTGGTTACTATAATACATAGCTACACGCATGGTAGTTTCCTCTCAGCAGCTTACCTTTTTCAACTCCACATGATTCGCCCGGGCTTTGCGAAGCCTTTTCAGGTGGTTCGGGCAAAGTGAGCGAATGTCAGTTAACAACCGCGTAAATGAACTCGGGGGTCGCCCAACGCCCACGTTATTATTGTTTTTCGCTCTTCACGCTATCGTATAGCTCCTGGGCTTGCTCAGGAGTAGCGTTCTCATGGATAACGGCGCGGATGGCTCTGATCATGGCCACGGGATGCTCATCTTGCCAGATGTTTCTCCCCAGATTCACACCTATGGCGCCTTTCTGGATGCCGTCATGAACAAATTGGAGCACTTCGTATCCTGTAGGTACTTTGGGCCCACCGGCAATGACTATGGGAACAGGGCAGCTTTTTGTAACCTTTTCGAACTTTTCACAGTAATAGGTCTTTACCACTCGGGCACCCAGCTCAGCAGCAATACGGCTGGACAGA
>DATKVL010000299.1:0-1951 GCA_035530115.1 Dehalococcoidia bacterium
GGCGCAGGTTATCATCACCGAGGTCCAGCCTATCCCTGCTCTGGAGGCTGCCATGGATAGCTATCAGGTCATGCCTTTGATTAAGGCTTGCGAGATAGGAGAGGTCTTCATCACCGCCACAGGCGATATGAACGTCATTGACAAGGCACACATTTTAGAGATGAAAGACGGAGCTATTCTGGCTAATAGCGGCCACTTCAATGTAGAAATAAACATCCCGGCTTTGGAAAGCCTGGCCAAACCGAAGAAACGAATACGTTCTTCCGTTGATGAATACACTTTAGGCGATGGACGGCGTATCTATCTGTTGGGCGAGGGCAGGCTAATCAATCTGGCTGCCGCCGAGGGACACCCGGCCAGCGTTATGGACATGAGCTTTGCCAACCAGGCTCTATGTCTGGAGTATCTTACCAGGATGAAAGGAAAGCTTGAGCCCGCGGTCTATCCTGTACCTGAGGAAATTGACCAGGAAGTAGGTAAACTAAAGCTCGCCTCCATGAATATCACTATTGATTCCTTGACCGAGGAGCAGAAAAAATACCTCGAAAGCTGGGAATTGGGAACATAAAAAGGAGTAAAAATGCCGAATAGCTTTAATCAGTCGGATTCCTACTTAGCCACTGCGGAGTCAGTCACCGAGGGGCATCCTGATAAGCTATGCGACCAGATTTCAGACGCTATCCTTGACGCCATGCTGAAAAAGGACCCCTTCGCCCGGGTAGCCTGCGAGGTCTCCGTGACTATGGGCATGGTGATGGTTCTCGGTGAGATTACCTGCAAGGGTTATGTGGAAATACCCAACATCGTGCGCCAGGTAATCAAGGAGGTAGGCTATACCAAACCTGAATATGGCTTTGATTATCGGACCTGCGGAATCATGGTCTCCCTTAAGGAACAGTCAAGCGACATCGCTGCCGGAGTTGGCCAATCTTGGGAAGCGAGGATGGGAGAGGCAACTGACGAGGTTTTAGACAAAACCGGTGCTGGTGACCAGGGGATGATGGTTGGCTTTGCCTGTACAGAGACTCCGGAGCTCATGCCTTTGCCTGTTGCACTAGCTCACAAGCTATGCCGGAGCCTGGCTCAGGTAAGAAAAAATGGAACCGTGCCTTATCTCAGGCCCGATGGTAAGTCTCAGGTAACCATAGAGTATAGTCATGGCATACCCAGAAGGGTAGTTTGTGTCATCCTGGCTGCCCACCATGACCCCGGCGTGGAACGTAAAGTCATCGAGCACGACCTTATAGAACAGGTGATTAAAAAGGTCATTCCCGCCAATTTGCTGGATAACGAGACTGAATACTACATTAACAGCGCCGGTCAGTTTGTCATCGGCGGGCCGGTGAGTGACACAGGTTTTACCGGGCGCAAAATTATTGCTGATACTTATGGCAGTGCCTGTGGACATGGTGGGGGCTGCTTTTCAGGCAAGGACCCCACCAAGGTAGACCGCTCCGCCTCTTATATGGCCAGATATACTGCCAAGAATATAGTAGCTGCTGGACTTGCTGATTACCTCGAGCTTCAGGTTGCCTATGCTATCGGGAAAGCTCACCCCCTATCATTATCCGTCGAGACATTCAGCACGGGAAAAGTCCCTGATGAAATCATATCAAATCTCATAAACAAGCATTTCGACTTTCGCCCTGAGGCTATCATAAAGGCTTTAGACCTGCGCCGTCCCATTTACCGCCGAACTGCCACTTACGGGCACTTTGGCAGGGAAGACCTTGACCTTCCCTGGGAGAGGACGGACAAGGCCGAAATTCTAAGAAAAGAAGCGGGCTTGTAAAAGTGCCAACCCCAAAATCAAGGCAAGAGCCCTTTTAGCGCTATATCCTGCCTTAACAATCCGTCAGATTGCTACCTCTTGTTATTTGAGGTATATATGGAGTAAAATTCTATAAATACGTGGTTAATTAACTTGAGAAACGACATAGACTCTATCTCT
>DATKVL010000300.1:0-6985 GCA_035530115.1 Dehalococcoidia bacterium
ACCTGACATTCTTGATGGCCTTAAACCGGGATTTTCCATTTCAAGTCGTGATGAGAAGATATTTATCCTTCATCTGTTCCGCCGCCTAGAATATATCATCCTTTGAGCCTGGGTATCTAGCCCCTGAATTAGCTCAGTCACGGCTATGAAGTAATCTGCCGCATTCCTGGCTTTTATGCGTCCGGGGATGATAAGCTAATCCTGCAAAAGCGTCTGAGGTGAAATCAAAGGGCGGAGCCTTGTTTGGGATAGGATAACAGACCGTAAGGGGATTTACTTGGACTTCATTGCCTATGCCCCCATATTTGAGAGCAACGCACTGATTCATGTTGCTCCTTGACACAGCAATGTTTACAATATCATCCAGGGAAATAGTATTGGCAAACGGGCAGAAAAGCTTGCCCTCGATAGATTTCATATGTTTGGCCTATTCGCGTAAAGAGTAATGTAGGGAAACAACCCATGTTTCGCATACGCCGAGTCTACGATGATGTTACTCCGACAAATAAGGAGGCAATAGCTCAGGTTCAAAAAATTCTCCATGAACAGTTCCGGGCTTTATCCAAACGTGAAATAGCGAAATTGCCCAAACAGCTACGCAATCCCTTGAAATACCGTTTCCGGTCTATTCTTTTTATAGCTGAAGGGCCCACAAGACGTATTGGCGGATTCGCTTTATTATTACACGAACCTATTTTGAAGTTCTGCTATATTGATTTCATTTCTACCGCCAGGTACAGGACAGGCGGTGGCATAGGCAGTGCTCTCTATGCACGCGTTAGGACAGAAGCGCTCAATTTAAATACCATCGGCCTTTTCTTCGAGTGTCTTCCGGATGACCCCAGACTATCCCGTGACCCTGAGATAAGGAAACAGAATGCAAAACGCTTACGCTTCTTCGAGAGACACGGTGCGCTGCCTATTGCTAATACGGCTTATGAGACACCGCTTGAACCAGGAGAGGATAACCCTCCTTATCTTCTTTTCGACGACCTGGGGCAAGGCATACAACTGCAACGTGATGCTGCTCGTGGAATCGTGCGAGCAATTTTGGAGCGGAAATATGCGGACCTATGCCCGCCGGAATATATCGACATGGTGGTTGAGTCGTTCCAAGACGATCCGGTGCAGCTTAGAAAGCCTAGATATTCAAAGAAGCCGGCTGTTCCGGCCGCACGATATATACCCGCCGATCAGCGCATCGTACTATTAGTGAATGACAAGCATGCTATCCATCATGTGCAGGAACAGGGATATGTTGAAGCCCCGGTTAGAATAGATTCGATTTTGGTCGAGATAGATGGCACTGGCCTGTTTCAGCGGTTTGCCCCCCATCGCTTCTCCGAGAAACATATCAAAGCGGTTCATGACTCCAAATTCGTCGACTACCTTAAGAAAGTGTGTGCCAGACTGGAGCCCGATGAATCTGTATATCCCTATGTTTTTCCAATTCGAAATATTGCCAGGCCTCCTACAAGTCTCCCCATCCGTGCTGGTTATTATTGCATCGACACCTTCACTCCTCTGAATAGAAACGTTTATCCGGCGGCAAAAAGGGCTGTAGACTGCGCCCTAACGGCAGCCGAAAAGATTCTTGAAGGTTATCGCCTGGCTTATGCCCTTATACGCCCGCCGGGGCACCATGCCGAACACCGCTCATTTGGCGGGTTTTGCTATTTGAATTCGGCCGCAATCGCTGCCGAATATCTCAGCAAGCACGGGAAAATAGCTCTGGTTGATATTGACTACCATCATGGTAATGGACAGCAGAATATATTCTACGAACGCTCGGATGTCCTGACAATTTCTATTCATGGCTACCCACGCTTTACATATCCTTACTTTAGTGGTTTCAAAGATGAAAAGGGTATTGGGGCAGGCAAAAACTATAATATGAATATACCGTTGCCGGAGAGCGCTGACGGTAAGCGATACCATAGAGCTCTTGAGAGTGCCGTGAAGCGGGTGAAAAGATTTCGGCCTGATTTTTTGGTTATTGCCCTTGGTTTAGATACAGCCAGAAGTGACCCGACGGGTACATGGAGCCTGGAGGCCGAAGATTTCGAAGCCAACGGGCGGATGCTCGGTTCATTAAACCTGCCTGCGCTTGTTATTCAAGAAGGTGGCTATGACAACCGCATTCTCGGTATCAACACACGTCATTTCTTCGCAGGGTTATGGTCGGGTGCTTTCAAATAGGATGTAGAATGATTATAGGATTATTAGCTTTTATGGTTTTCCTGGCCTTTCTACTTGCCTTCTGGGAAATCCAAATCGAGGGTAAGGATGGTTGGGCAGCGAAGCTACCTGGCTGGCGTATAGAAAAGGGATGGCCTGTCAAGTTGGCGGGTGGACGCCCGATAACCGGCTACCACCTTTTTATGACGCTGTTCCTGATTGCCATGGTTCATCTGCCGCTGTTTTTTGTTCCGTGGAGTTGGCGGTTAGAAAGCCTGCTGCTTGGCTTTTATGTAGGCATGGTTTTTCTAGAAGACTTCTTGTGGTTTGTTTTAAATCCATATTATGGGATTAAAAACTTCCGCAAAGGAAAAATCTGGTGGCATAAACAGTGGTGGGGGCCAGTCCCTGCTTTATACTGGTTTTTACTCATCATCGTCATAGTACTAATTTATTTCGGAAGAGCCGCTATCTAAACAGGAATCAGGAATCGTCCATCAGAGCTATCGCATCTTCCTGTATCCCTGACTTCTATACGCCCGGGGATGATAAGCTAATCTTGCAAAAGCGGCTGAGGTGAAATAAGAGGAGTGGCTGCGCCCTGGAGCGCCTTCATCTGGCACTTTTTTGTGCTTTCCGCCGTGCCAGCTCTCCCTTGCCTAGAAAATGGCGGTGGGACTTTGCCTCTCGCAAAATTCCACTCATTTGCACCATCCTTTGAAAGCGACACAACAGGGAATCTTGAGAGTCACCTTCACGTATCGAGGCTCCCATTGAGATGACACGTCGCCACATTCTAGGGACGTACACGGGCCAAGTATCCCCGGCCCATGTATGTCCCGTGGTCAAACCGGCATTATCTACTCAGTCTGACTTTACTGTAGCAATCGCTACAATAGACTGGCCTGTCATTGATAGGCTCAAAAGGCACTTCGGTGTCTTTGCCGCACTCGGCGCATATGGCAGGAAACATTTGGCGTGGGAGCCCGTAGCTGTGGCCACCATTTCCATTCCGCTCTGTCTTCCTTGCCTGTCGGCATGAGGGACAGCGCTTGGGCTCATTAGTATAGCCCTTGGATTGAAAGAACTCTTGTTCTCCAGCGGTGAAGCTGAAGTCAGTCCCACAATCGGCACACTGGATTGATTTGTCCTGAAAACTCATTGGATGACCTCCTTTCTCAAAATTTTTAGCTGGGGTTTGGGTCATCCAATACTTGATATGAATCTAGCAGAATCCTACGAAGCTTGTAATAACCTAAACTTAAACTATTAAATACAGCATACACCAAAACAAACCATTTTGCAAATAGCCTGTTAAAATTGTCAAATCTCGCCGTGGCTCTATTCTAGGTCTACATCTACCTCTACCTCAAGCGCTAAGAGTCCTTTTCCTAGCCATGGATAACAGAGTTAATAATACTATATATTGTTTACTACAGGGACGTTGCAATTGGCTCTAAACATTCCAAAACCCATCCTATTGCCCGATGGCGACTATGTTACTATAATATTCAAGTAAAACTAGACTATGTTGTACATATTTACTACTCGAAGTGCTGGTAATTAACATGAGAAGGCGTTTCTCATTTGTTATCTACATAGCTATTGCATTTGTGGCGCTTTCCGCAATTGCATATTTCATTCATTACCTGATTTTTCGTGATATTCACCATATATTTATCTATATGGTCGGTGATCTTGCCTTTCTGCCCCTCGAGGTCCTATTAGTGGTGGTTATCATCGAGCGCCTCCTGGCCCGCCGGGAGAGGCAAGCTAACCTGGAGAAACTCAATATGGTGATGGGATCTTTTTTCAGCGAACTGGGCAACCGCCTCCTTCAAGACCTCCTCAAACATTTCGATAACCGCCTGGAGATTTCCAGGCACCTGAACATTACTGAGAGCTGGACAAAGAAAGATTTCCAAAAAGCTGTCGACTTTGCGCACCACCTCAGAGTTGAGGTTGACTGCCGAAATATAGACCTTGGCGGGCTCAAAGCTTTCCTGGCGCAGAAGCGAGAGTTCCTGCTGACGATGCTCGGGAATCCCAGCTTGCTGGAGAATGACCGTTTTACCGACCTGCTCTGGGCAATTACCCACCTGGATGAAGAGCTTGAGGTAAGACCATCGCTTATTGATCTTCCTGATAAGGACCTGGAGCACCTTGCCGGTGATATCCGAAGACTGTATGACCACCTGGCCAGTGAATGGTTAGACTATGCTCAGCACTTGAAATCGAAGTATCCCTTCCTTTTCTCGCTAGTCCTGAGAACGCATCCGTTCCAGGAACATCAGTCCCCCATAATAACCTGATAGGGCCGGACTGTGTCATCTCCAAGTGTAGAAGCCTCCAGCTTTTGGCTGGAAGATTTCTCTCGGTTTCGGCGCGCTTTCGCCTCTGGTAGTCTGGCTCAGAAGCCACTGAAAAGCAAAGAGCTAAAATTGCCAGGTAGCACCGGCTAAGGCTGGTTGTATGTCGCTGCCTGCAGTGCTCTATTCAGCGGGAATACCGCTGGGTATCATGGGCAGGTAACGTTTATTCGGTCGCTGTCCCAGCAATGCCAGTCGTCATCGCTGAAGTAAATGGAGTTCTTGACACGCCCTTCTCCGGTAGTGCTGCTCCACTCGATATATGTGTGGTTGTCTTGGACCTTGTTGTACATATCCCAGATGTGGTCATAAGGAATACCTTTGGTATACCGGGTATCGATATAGCCTCCGTTCTCCGGAACATCGGGGACTATGTTTGTGTATCTGACAGCGTGTGTGCCTGCGGAGATATTGCGGGACCAGTCTATTCGCACCAGGTCGGTTGGGACAGCCGGGCTCTGCTTGAGAATCCAGAAGCCCTCGGTTGCGGGGAGGTTATTTTCGCCATAATACCACAGAAAGTCCTCATACTCGCCTTCTTTCGATATTCTCATATCCCAGTGGACTCCCTCCGTGATAAACTGTCCGTGCAGCTCGGCGTTGTATACGGAGCCGCCGCGTATCACTGAATATGACCAGATCCATGAGCCATCGGGCTGCTGCACCGGAGTATGCTGGAAGGATGCGCGAAATGCTGCTACCGGCACCGCAAGTCCGACTCTGATAATTGTACTCCAGATGCCTACGGCGAGCGCCGCATAGTTCCAGTTGGATTGATTGCCTGATAGGGGAAACAAGAGAGAAGTGGCCTGCATCTGGGATTCGGTGACAGAGACTAAACCGTTCGTCTCATCGAAGTCTTCAAAGGGAATGACAAAAGTCTCTTCCGGCGGAATAATCGGCGCCCCTGATGCCCCGCTGCATCCGGAGATGGTCAAAAGCGAGATGACCAGAACGAGCAGTAAGTGCGCCAGAGTTCTACCTGTGAGTGTTTTCATCGATGTCCTCCTTTCATATTTCCGCTTTTTGCGTAGATTATGGGATAAAGCAGAAATACCTTAGAGCAGTCTAAGTCGTTAACATTCATGTTGGAATACACTAACATCTGAGCGCTTGTTGGTCAATGCCCTGTGCTGGCTTGAATTCCAGGGACATCAGACCAATCAGGCTTGCTACACATCAGGTATTATGTCCCGAAATACCACTCATCTTTTCCATACCTCAGGGTGCAGGACATTTTTCTCAGGCAAGAGTATAATCTCAGGATAAAATCCATATCTAAGGTGAGAGGAGATTGCTATGTCTAACGTTTATGAGAGACTTCGTGAAAGACTGGATATGTTTCCCCAGGGATTCCCTAAAACTGAAAGCGGTGTGGAGCTGGAGATACTACAGCATCTCTTTGCTCCAAATGAGGCCGAGATAATGTTGCACTTGCGACCTTTTCCAGAAAAGATAGCGGATATAGCAGAGAGGGCAGGGAAAGACAAAACTGAACTAGGAGAAACCCTGTACGGTATGTCGAGAAGGGGGTTAATATGGCGTTACAAAGCGCCTGACGACGAGCTTTATTACTTCCTGATACCCTGGGTAGTCGGAATCTGGGAGCACCAGTTGAATAACCTGACCCAGGAAAATATCAAACTTTACGAGAAGTATTTCGAAGAAGGAATGATGCCTTTGCAGCGAAACCGAAAAGTAGGGGGATTTCGCGTTATCCCTGTTGAGCAAGAGATAGAAGGGAGCACCGAGATTCAGCCCTACGAAAGAGTGTCACAGATTATCGAATCACATACCAGGTTTGCCGTTGCCGACTGCATTTGCCGGAAAGAAAGTAGAATGCTTGGAAAGGAGTGTGACAAGCTACTGGAGGCTTGTATGAGTTTCGGGGCAGCAGCGGATTTCTACATTGAAAATGGACTCGGCCGGGAAATTTCAAAGGAGGAGGCCAAGAAGATACTGCTGAAAGCCGAGGAGGATGGCCTGATTCATTGCTCCACAAACAGCGCGGGCAACAAGACGTTCATATGCAACTGCTGTGGCTGCTGTTGTAAGTCCTTAGCACTTGTCACAAAATACGGTAATCCGAAAGCCGTAGTAAGGTCAAACTACTATGCCACAAAAGACCAGGAAACCTGTACCACCTGCGGTACCTGCGTGGAGCGATGCCAGGTAAATGGCATCCGAAGTGAAAATGACCATACCGTCATCGACAGGGATAGCTGCATTGGCTGTGGGCTCTGTGCATCTACGTGTCCCACAGGGTCAATCACTATGGTCCGCAAATCACCTCAAGAAGCTTCTCCTATTTTCTCCAGGGGTAAGGAAATGTTGCAGGCGATGGGAAAGGAAATGGGTAAGGTATATCCTTTCGAATAGAATTAGAGACCTGCTGCGAATAGATTGGTCCCGAATTCCGCCTTTGGTAATCTGGCTCA
>DATKVL010000301.1:0-1147 GCA_035530115.1 Dehalococcoidia bacterium
GCCTCATAGGGGTTATCTTCGCCACCATAATGATCAGGATGGTTTACTTGTTCAGCCATGAGATTCCCCTTTCACAAACAACTCATACGTTCTTGGAAAGTTTTCTTCGATCAGTTCTGCAACTGCATTGGCATACTGTCTAATCTCCCACTGTGCTCCGGGTGCCTGCCTGAGTGTCAGGAATGCCAGCCAGTTGCGTAGGTTTGCACTGGCCCTCATACGTGAGTATCTGGCCACTAGTACTGACAGACGTGCAAGTTCTTTTGGCACCCCAAGTTCAATTCCTTCGTCATACACGATCTGTGCATGGCGCAGTGCCAATGTATATTCAGTAATCCAGCGATGTGCCGCCTCTTCAGTGAGTGCAGCCCCAGTACCTTGTGCTTGTTTGTTTGTACCACCTTGCATCATCAGACGTTCAACTGTTGGGATGTAGTTCTCATCAGGTAGTGGTGTGTAACGTGCAGACATTTCATTGTAGCTCTGTGTACGATGTCTATGCCATTCACGAAACACGAAGATAGGTGCCTTCACTTCAATGATCATGCCTGCCATTTCAAATGGTGTCATGTGTTTGTTGTTGTACAGATATGCCAGCAGCTTTTCATCACCATTTTCATATTTTTTATTAGGACTGTTACATACTGTACACACAGGGCAATCAAGTTTGTCCCAAACTGCACCACAATCAAGACACTTTTCCTGTCCCCAACCTATGAACCCTTTGTTGGTAGACATACGTGCTGCTTCAATAATACTTTTATCACCTCCCCATGTCTCAACCAATGAGACATAACCACCATCTAGTACTTTTACAACTCCTATTTCAGACATGAATCTTCTCCTTAACTGGTTTTCTTTCCTGTGTTTCTTTTCCTTCAAGATCACTGAGTGGTGGAACTCTGCGTAACCATCTAATTGGCCAGTAGTCATGGATGCCATCAAGCGTGACAAGTGCCAAGCGTGTGTAAATGTGAGTGCGTCCACACGTGGTTAAAAATCTCATACGCTCAGTTGTTTTTTCAACCACTGTGTAAACACCCAACAAGTGCTTGGCCTCACCACAACTGCACACTTCTATAACTACCACAGTATCACCTGCATTGATTGGCTCCATGACGTGATTTTTACTCTTCAGCCAGCAACC
>DATKVL010000302.1:0-1492 GCA_035530115.1 Dehalococcoidia bacterium
TACAATAGATATCAATGAATCACTGGAGCTAAATCCAGAAAAACCAGAAGGAGGTGAAAGAAGAGTAGACAATAATATATCCATAAAGCAGATTATCGGAGCTAAACTCCAAAAAAATCTAAAGAAAGGAGGAAAAACAAAAAAATGGGAAGATTTATGAAAATAGCGCACCGTGGAGAGAAAGGATTCACCCTGATTGAGCTGCTAATCGTGGTGGCCATTCTGGGCATTATCGCCGCCGTGGTTATCCCCAACATCGCTGGCTTTATGATTACCGGCGAACTGTCCGCAGCCAACACCGAAGCGGAGCAGGTGAAAACAGGAGCGCTGGGTTACTTTGGTGAATATGGTGAGTGGCCCGCTGATTCAGGCCTCCTGTCGCCCAACTACATCTCAGGAACACCTAAGGCTGTCTATGCCATCGATGAGTTTGGGTGGTTACTATCAGCGACGAATAGTACTTGGAACCCCTTAATTGAATTTACTGACAGCGCGGGCGGCGCGGCTGGGCATCACGGGACGTGGAAGAGAGTCGTAGCACCATAACGAAGAGGCGAGACAGATAATCTGGAATAACTTACCGGCGGGGTTGCTTAACGCGACTCCGCCGGTAGGCTTTTTTATATCTAAGTAGTCAGTGGTCAGTGGTCAGCAATCAGCCCTCGCGAAGGACAGGCTGAAATGACAAAGCTCAAATGTCAAATCAAGCTCAAAATTCCAATGACAAAACGGAGTGGTTTTAGCATTTAAGCATTTGGATTTCAATTGTCATTTGGATTTTGATATTTAGGTTTTAGTCTATGGGATCGCCGCGCTTCGCTCGCAATGACAAAAACCGGAGGGCGCAATGACACCCCCTCTTTGTCGTTGCGAGGCACGATAGTGCCGAAGCAATCTTGGCGGAATTTCCCACTTACACTTGGAACAATTTCTTTTGACAATGCTCGCTGGCTCATACTACAATTAGCACAGAGGTTAATCATGCTAACAGAATATATCGAAACAGCCATGAAAAAGGCAAAATATGAAATCCTCAGTGATGACAATACATTTTACGGATATATCCCCGGGTTTGATGGTGTTTATGCCAATGCTGAGGACTTGGAAACATGCCGCAGCGAACTGAAAGAAGTCCTGGAGGAATGGATTATGCTTGGCATATCTCGTCATCTACCGTTGCCAATTGTCGACGGAATTAAATTGGTAGTAGAGGAAGCAGTTTAGTGCCCCGCCTTGGGACTATAAAAAGAGCTGAGCTAATCAGATATTTACAAATCTTAGGTTTTGAAGGTCCCTATTCTGGTGGAAAACACCAATTTATGTTCAAAGGCACGATTCGCTTGCGACTTCCTAATCCGCACCGGGGAGACGTCGGCAGGGAATTACTCTCGAGGATTCTTAAGCAGGCAGGCATAGACAAGGATAGCTGGGAAAAGCTATAGGTTGGCCATGTCATTGCGAGGTGTCTTCTTCCTTGCCCTGAAGGGGAAAC
>DATKVL010000303.1:0-1678 GCA_035530115.1 Dehalococcoidia bacterium
CTGATGCCTTTGGCTTGAAGAACCTCACCGACGCTGCGACACTGAGTAGGGTTGGGATAGGCAGCAGGAATTCCCCCAAAAGCAGCACAACTACCCAAAGCAATGACCGCCAGGGAATCCTTGGCCAATGTTTCCACCCAGGATTGCATAGTCATTGGCTTACCATCCTTTTCGCCAATCACCCCATGGATGCCATTTTTAGCGGTGGGTATAGCCCCCTCAACGATCAGAATGTAACCTCCCTTTTTCTCCCTTGAGGTATCCACCATAACTTCAATTACAGGCGCTCCCGCCCCCGCCATGACAGTAGGATGGAACCTTAGATTTATATGACTACCCGGAAGCACTTCATCAACCAAGAGGTTTTTAATAGAGGGATTTATGACATTGAGAAGGGAGACTGAGCACCCGGTACATCCAGCGGTTTGTAACCATATCGCTGGGTATTCTTTTGTATCCATAAGTCCTTACCTGCCTTTCGACTTATTTTCGCAAATCCTCCACCGGGGAGGATATTTTCTCCATCATAAACTTAAGCCTTCAGCTATCTCTTTGACCTTTAATTGAAGGGGGGATTCCTGGGGGAGTTCAGTTACGGGCCTTCCCTTCATTTCCAAACCCGCTATATCGGGGTCTTCTGGAATCAGGGCAATAACCTGAAGGCCAGATTCATCGATTGCCTTTTTTATCTCTGGAGACAACTCACCTTTGACACGATTGACTATAAGCCCAACTTTGCCTATCTTTGACCTCAGTTCCCCAATGAGGTTCTTCATTCGAGCTGCAGTGGTGATGCCTCTTATTGTAGGGTCAGACATAATGAGCAAAACATCCACATCCCGGGTCGTTTGCCGGCTAATATGTTCCATGCCTGCCTCACAATCCATAACGATGTAGTTATATTTGTAATCTTTAACTAGCTGATCGAGGGAGGCACGTAAAAACTCATTAGAGGCACAATAACATCCAGGCCCCTCAGGGCGCCCCATAGCTAAAAGGTCAAATCCTTTAGACTCCGCCAGGGATTCCACTATCTTACTAAACAGATATTCTGGCTTGCTGATTGAGGGGCTAAAACGCCCCTTCGATACATCGGCAGTCATCTTTTCCCGTATTCTACCCACGGTTTTACTATCGTCCAGCGGTAGACCCAGAGCCTGGTTAAGATTGGTGCTAGGGTCAGCATCCACAGCCAGGACCAACCCCTTTTGAGAAAGGAACTTGATGAGTAAGGCAGCCACAGTGGTCTTACCTGTGCCACCTTTTCCTGCGATAGCAATTGTCTTGGTCATTTCCTGGCTCTCTTTCCAGACAACTTCGGGGAAGGCAGCAAGCTAACAGGCGATAGCTTCACCACTGCATTATACTCTGGAGGGCATACTTCCAGGCAAGTACCACACTTAGAACATTTTTCCTGGTCTATGATTTTAACTTCTCCTTTATCTCCCTTAATTGCTTCTGTGGGACAGGTCAAAATGCAATGCTCACAGGCTCTATCGCACTTGTCTGGAAGGATATAATACACAGTGAGTTCGGGACATACTCTGGCGGGGCAGCGCTTCTCCAGGACATGAACTTCATATTCATCCCGGAAATAACGCAGGGTTGTGAGGACAGGATTTGGAGCTGTTTTTCCCAAGCCACAAAGCGAACCTATCTTGACATCCTCAGCTAATGC
>DATKVL010000304.1:0-1647 GCA_035530115.1 Dehalococcoidia bacterium
TCAATGACGTTCATATCGCCTGTGGCGGTGATGAAGACCTCTCCTATCTCGCAAGCCTTAATCAAAGGCATGACCTGATAGCTATCCATGGCAGCCTCCAGAGCAGGGATAGGCTGGACCTCGGTGATGATAACCTGCGCCCCGAGCCCTTGAGCCCGCCTGGCTATCCCTTTGCCACACCAGCCATAGCCACAAACAACCACTTTCCTCCCCGCCCAGAGTATATTGGTAGCCCTGGTAATGCCATCAATTGTGCTTTGCCCCGTTCCATACCTGTTGTCAAAGAAATGTTTGGTTTGAGCATCGTTTACGGCAATAATAGGATAAATCAACTTACCCGCCCTCGCCATGTTCCTCAGCCTGATGACCCCCGTGGTCGTTTCTTCAGTGCCGCCAATGACGTTAGCAGCCAGTTCGGTGTAATCCTTATGAAGGATGGAAACCAGGTCCGCGCCATCATCCATGGTAATCTGCGGTTTATGTTCCAGGGCGGTGATGATATGTCGGTAGTAAGTCTCGTTATCTTCTCCTCTTATGGCGTTGACGGGAATGCCATAATCAACCAGGGCAGCAGCTACGTCGTCCTGGGTACTTAAAGGATTGGAGGCGCACAGGACTACTTCAGCACCACCTTCTTTCAAAGCCATAGCTAAATTGGCCGTTTCCGTAGTGATATGGAGGCAAGCAGAAATACGCACTCCCGCCAGGGGCTTTTCCCTGCCAAATCTTCCCCCTATTAGCTTGACGACTGGCATTTCCTTGCCAGCCCAGTCAATGCGAAGTTTGCCCTCCTGGGCCAGGGAGAGGTCTTTAACGTCATAATTCTTCATCTTTTTAGCTCCGTGAAAATTGCATTAGCTTGAACTGCTCAGCAACCCAGTCAGGTATATCCACTGTGCCCATGAGGAGCGGTTTTTGATGACAATCGCTGCCTCCGGTCATGAACATATTGTGCTTCCTGGCAAACTCAATATAGTGTGCCGTGGTTTTCTTGTCATGTCTGGAATGCCAGCACTCGACACCATCGATGTATTGTAGCATATATTTTTCTATGACCCTCGTTTGTTCGTCCAAATCGCGCGTTATGCTTACCAGGGATGTGCCGTGGGGGTCATTGGGGTGGGCATGTACCAGTACACCGCCGGCATTCCTGATCAGCTTTGATGCTTCAGCAAGAGAGAGTGGATATTTGGGGGCATCGCATTTGACCAGATATTTATCGAAAGCCTCCTGCTTATCCTTTACAATCCCCTTTCCCACCAGGTAGTTCGCTATATGGGGTCGCCCGAACACGCCGTCCACGCTATTCTCTATCTTCCTGAGGTCTTTCCCGGTAAATCTTTCAATACCCTCTTTATCGAACTCAACGTTCAGGTTTTCTAAAATCTGACGCGCCCTTCTTTTCCTGTGTTCTTTTATCAATTGAAGCTTGCTCTTTAGCTCTTGATTGCCAATGTCATACCCGTATCCCAGGAAATCCAGGGAAACATCTTTATTGCCCTCAGGATAATGGAAGGTCACGTTTAATTCCACCCCTGTGATGTAAGACATGCCATGCTTTCTCGCCAGGGCGATAGCTGTTCCCTGGCAGTTCATAGAATCGTGGTCAGTTATCGAGATTAAATCAATGTCTCTATTTTTGGCTTC
>DATKVL010000305.1:0-2136 GCA_035530115.1 Dehalococcoidia bacterium
ATCTAATATTTCCAGATTCCAGAGGGAGATTAACGGAATTCTCAATTTCCGGGGCAAAAATAATGCCGAATTATTAGCGAAATGCCGCGAGGTGGCAGCAAGGTACGGCTTAAGATTCAAATACGATAAAACGTACGCATCACATGAAGATAGTGGCCCTAAATCGATTCTATGGATTCCGGAAAGAACGCAGCAAATCGCGGCGAATCTATTTTTTATTCTCCTCATTGAAATCGGAATTTTCACAACGGCTATTTATGCTAAACGAAACGGTCAGGTTGATGTCAAGAAAAGTCAAGTTGATGTCAAGGGAATGTCAAGAAGCGACTCCATGGAAAAGAATGCAATAGCGACACATCAACAATACATCAAGCATCCGCTATATTCTGATTTTCTTGACGGGAAAACTACCGCGGATTATGCTCCGGGGGAAAATAGGAAAGCAATGAAAATGATACGAAAATTTTATAGACAAAATCCAGAACTAAAGGAGAAGAAATGAAAGAAGGCGATCTCTCTATTGAAATCAAAACACTGTCCTGCGGCACGTGTCCGGACTGCGGAAGGTACACTCGCTTCGCTAACTTCCACATGACCTGGCAAGGTTGGGATTCCACCTGTTTACGGTGTGGCCGGAGATGGGGCGATGGAGAATGGTTGCCTCTTGACTTTTCTCGGTATGCGAGAAGAGATAGCATTGATTCTGCTAAAAGGAGATGGAAAAGTGGGAATTGACAAAAGCAGCATTGAATTAATGCAAGCATATGCCGATGGCTTCAGGAATGTGTTTGCGCATTTCCTGAAACCAGGCACAAGAATTAATATCGGATGCTGCAACTTATTCGATTTTGAAATGGCTGTTTATTTTTGGCTTGTGGACGAAAGCGAATACGAACCGAAAGTCAAGGTCAGGTATGTGCCATTTTTGGGAATGCCAAAAACATGCGCATTGGCAAAAACGCGCCTCATAAGAACGGAAACGGATATAATCAGGGTGTATACTGAGAACGCGCTGTTCATTGTTAAGAGGCTCAATAAAAGCAACTGGTCGAGCGCTGCTGGGCATACCGACGCAAAGGAAGAATTGGGAGAATTACTGGCACGTCTCCCGGAAGGTGAAGGATGAAAACAATAGCTTGCTATAATATGATAAGAATTGGCGCAACCGGTGATTACTGTGATGGCTGCGAACATGACATAGACGAGGTTAATTGCCCATTATTTTTAGAGCGGAAAGATGGCGCTGATGGGCGTTGCAAGTCATGTCTTTTTGCTGAAAGGTTGGTAGAAATTATAATTGCGGAAAGGGTAAGTTGCGCTAAGCCGTATATGCCGGATGAGCTTTAAGGCCATGGAATTCATGCTGAAACGTGCATTTGTGGCGAAAAAGTTGCTAAATATTACGTTTCAGCGCGTAGTAAGGTTAATAAAGAAATTATGGAGGTATAAGATGCCGAAATTTAGTGCTAAGTCAATCGCTAATTTGGAGTCATGCGATTGTAGACTGCAGGCTATTTTTAATTATGTCATCATTTATCACGATTGCTCTGTCTTATGCGGACACCGTGGGAAAGATGAACAAGATCGTGATTACAATAATGGGAAGTCGAAACTGAAATGGCCGTTCAGCAAACACAATAAGATTCCCAGCCAGGCGGTCGACGTGGTACCGTATCCCATTGACTGGGATGACATGGAGAGATTTGACAGATTCGTGAAGTTTGTGAAAATGACTGCAAAAACAATGAAAACTCCTATTGAGTACGGAGCCGATTGGGGTTGGGATTACCCGCATTTCGAGCTTGCATGAAAGTCGGATTGATTGACATAGATTACAGGTAACTGCAAATAAACTTGCACTTTCAATCTGCATTGCAAATAAACTGCAAATAAAAAAATAATAATTGCGTTTCATAGTTGACAAAAAGCCATTTTTATACTATTATATAGGTAGAGGAAACAGGTTGTTACCTCGAAATAACTTAGGAGGTTATAATGGCGGTACGAAAAGTAGAATGCGAAACGGTTAACAAGGTTGGCGACTGGATTTTTGTGACGGATGATGCTGGATACCCGGGCCAGGATATGAAATGGACAGAAACAATGCACCCCACAACTATTAAGAGAGGAGAGAAA
>DATKVL010000306.1:0-3339 GCA_035530115.1 Dehalococcoidia bacterium
ACCCTTTCCCAGCAGTTGTAGCGGCACATATTCGATTAAGGGCTCATGTGCTATAACCACACCGGCGGCATGGGTGCTGGCGTGCCTGACTAATCCCTCCAATTTCCTGGCTGAGTCAATCAGGTTACGTATTGCTGCATCCTGGTGATAAATGTCATAAATCTCCCTGCTCTGTTCCAGAGCTCTATCCAGGGTTATGGTCAGCTCCAGAGGAATGAGTCGAGCTACCTGATCAACCTGACCATAAGGCATGCCTAAAGCCCGACCCGTGTCCCTTATCGCTGCTCTGGCTCCCATGGTGCCAAAGGTAATAATTTGAGCTACGTGGTCGGAGCCATATTTCTGGTTAACGTAGGCCAGGACTTCATCACGGCGGTCGTCCTGAAAATCAAGGTCAATATCAGGGAGCTCGCGGCGCTCGACATTAAGGAATCGTTCGAAAACAAGTCCGTATGCTAGCGGGTCTACATCAGTGACGCCCAGGCAGTAAAGAGCCAGGCTGGCAGCAGCACTTCCCCGAACACCAAAATAGATGCCCCGTTCTCTGGTAAAGGAGATTATATCCCAAACAACGAGGAAGTAATGGGCAAACCTTGTCTTCTGGATGACATCAAGCTCGTGGCTAAGCCGTTCCTTGATCTCTGAGCCGGGCTCTTGGTAACGTTTTCCCAGGCCCTGCCAGCAGAGCTCAGCCAGGAAATCATTAGCTTTTCTGCCTTCGGGCAATTCCACCTGCGGCAGATGTAGCTTGGTGAAATCCAGCTCCAGCTGACACATGTCAGCAATAGCTTGAGTATTCTCCACAGCCTGAGGTAAGTCAGCAAAAAGTTGTTCCACCTCTTCAGGGCTTTTCAGGTAGAAGAAATCGCCAGCCATCTTCAGCCTTTTTTCATCATAAACAGTGGTATTCGTCTGTATACACAAAAGGAGTTCATGGGCTGGGGCGTCTTTTTTATCAACATAATGCACATCAAAGGTGGCTACCGGCAGTATATTGAGTTTAGTGGACAGCGAAATAAGCTCCTGGTTGATTTGCTCCAGTTCAGGGATAGGATGCTTTTGAATCTCCAGGTAGTAATCACCGAAGACTTCCTTGTACCACGAAGCTGCTCTGGCAAGCTCGTCGTTTCGCCCTTCGAGTATAAGTCGAGCCAGTTCCCCCCGAGCACACCCCGAAAGGGCAATAAGCCCGTCATGATGAATCTTGAGAAGCTCTTTATCTACCCTGGGCTTATAGTAAAATCCCTCAAGGTGGCTTTTAGTAACCAGTTGGAGCAAATTGCGGTAGCCCTTTTCATTCTTGACCAGTAAAGTAAGATGATAGGCGTTTTTGTGAGCCGGCTCCCGGCTATGGCAATCGGTCTCGGCGACATAGACTTCGCAGCCAATGATTGGTTTTATACCTGCTTCCTTAGCCGCCACATAGAAATCGATGACGCCATACATTGCGCCGTGGTCAGTGATAGCAAGGCTGTCCATGCCCAACTCTTTGGTCCGGGCAATAAGCTGAGGGATGCGGCACATGCCATCGAGCAAGCTATATTCAGTATGGACGTGAAGATGGGCAAACTTCTGTGGCATTAGCTAGATTATAGCACTTGTATCGAGAGCCCCAAACGAGGAATTTCTAACTATCAAAAATTTCTTCACCATCACAATGAGCATTATTATCTACCTGCACTTTTATCTAAATCCCCCACCTGGGCTTTGAAGTTGGTATGATAATGTTGTACAAAAGCAGATTGAGACCAAAAGTGTGGGTGGTGGATTCTGGTTTTGTGGTAAACTTGGAAGGCAAAAAGGGAATACGGTTTTTAAATAAAGGAAGGAGTCAGCGATGAGTGCAACTCGATTCAAGAAAATTTTTGAGCCAACGAACATAGGCAATATGCAACTGAAGAATCGCATAGTCATGCCGCCGATGGGAACCAACTATGCCGAAGCAGGCGGCGCTGTTGGTCAGCGGACGCTCGATTACTATGAGGCAAGGGCTAGAGGTGGGGTAGGATTGATTATTGTTGAAGGAAGCGCTCCCAGCCTGCAATGCACCACGCCTCATCAGGCATCTCTCGGAGACGATAAGTTGATTCCCGGATGGCAAAAACTGACAGATGCCGCTCATAAATACAATGCCAGGATAGCTATCCAGATAATGCATTCCACCATGGAGTACTGGGATGAAAAGATAGTGCAGGTGAGTCCGTCCCCGCTAATAGTACCTGCCAGGGTTATGGGTATCTCGGGAGAGCCTCCTCATGAATTAACTGTGGAAGAAATTGCTGAAAGGGTAGAGTGGTTTGCTTCGGCTGCCAGACGTGCCAAGGAGGCTGGCTTTGATGGGGTAGAGATTCATGGTGCTCACCAGTACATTGTCGCCGCCTTTCTATCCTCGGCTACCAACCAGCGCACAGATAAATACGGTGGCTCGGTTGAGAATAAGGCAAGATTTTTGGTAGAGATACTTCAGGCTATCAAAGGGGAGGTAGGCCCGGATTTTCCTGTTTGGGTCAGGTTCAATGCCCAGGAATGGGGAGTAGGGAACGGGATTACCATTGAGGAGACCAAACAGATGGTACCGCTGGTGGTGGAGGCGGGGGCTCAAGCGCTTCACGTATCGGGTTATGGCGCTGGATCTTATATAACAACCGCTCCAATTCCGGATACTCCGGGCTTTCTGATACCTCTGGCTGAAGAGGTCAAGAAGCTAACCAAGGTGCCGGTAATTGCGGTGGGCAGACTGGACCTTGAGCTTGGCGAGAGGATTCTCGAGGAGGGCAAAGCTGACCTTATAGCCATAGGTAGGCGTCTTTTAGCCGACCCGGACCTGCCCAATAAGGTGGCTGAAGGAAGGCTTGATGAAGTTAACCCATGCATAGGCTGTATGGAGTGTATTGAACGGCTGGCCTTCGATGAACGTGGCGAGGGTGTAACCTGTGTCGTCAACCCCACGCTGGGCAGGGAGAAAGCATACCAAATTAAGCCCGTGAGAAAGGCCAAGAAAGTGGTTGTAGTTGGTGGCGGTCCAGCTGGCATGCAGGCTGCCGTTGTGGCGGCGCAGAGAGGGCACAAGGTTACCTTGTTTGAAAAGGATGCGAGGCTGGGTGGGCAACTGAATATAGCTGCTCTACCTCCATTTAAGGGCGATCTCTTCCCCTGGATAAAGTATCTGGTCAATCAGGTTGAGAAAGCTGGAGTGGCAGTTAAGCTTAATACAGATGCCACTGCTGAAATCGTTATTAAAGGGAATCCAGATGCCGTTGTGATAGCCGCAGGAGGCACTCCAGCCATGCCTGACACACCTGGCATTGATAAACCAAATGTGGTTACTGCTCAGGATGT
>DATKVL010000307.1:0-8110 GCA_035530115.1 Dehalococcoidia bacterium
GGCAACGGTTTACCGAATTTCAAATGTTTCTTCTCCAAATACTTCTTTATTCTCTTCATGTCGAGATTAGCCCACGCGAACTTGTGTTGAACATTCTCTGGGGAGAAAGGGAAGTGCTGATCCTCCCTATAAGCAGACCGCAGAAAAAATCTAGTTCCTCCGGTGAACAGCTTTTTATCATGCTCCCAAAGATAGTCGAGGAACTCAACAGGATCCCAATGTGCACAGAGAGTTGGGAAGAAAACTCCTGAGAGGTAAGCATTCGCAAATCGAAATCGGAATAAGTCTGGACTGAGATCAAGTTCGTCCAAGATGTATTTGAGAAAGACGAGATCAGCTCCGAACTTTTGAATGACTTCTGTAGACCGATACTGGACTTCAACCGTCTCCATATCTTTCTTCCAGGAGATGATGAGGGACTGCATACAGTGACCCATACTCCTCTTATCTTTTTTGGCTCCTCGTAAAGACATCGCAACCGAAGTGAACGATTGTCCCGCACGGTGATCGAGTAATACTCGAACTCTCTCAAGTTCGTCAGGATCAATATAATTCCGCTGAAGCTGTTTGAATTTGTTATTTCCATAGCCAAGGTCCTCATAACTGAGATCCGGTAACTCGGGAATCGTCCAAGTAATATCTTGAACAATCTTCCTCACACCAGAATAAAGAAACGCTTCCTTCTCGATGCACGCTTTGATCAATCCTTGTGGCCAGTAACTCACAGGTAGCCACTGTACTTGTCGAGAATCACAAGATGATTCGGTCCAATCCATCCTTTAGGTTTCACCAAGTCGAAGGGCATGTCAGGTCGCTTCTTGTTGGCGCCTACTTCCTTCATCAGATTCGCTCGATGAACTTCATCCCAATGCCATTTCCAACGAAGGCCCATCATCACAGCCGTTCCTTTCGCCACGACTACCAGATCAACCAAGGCGTCTATCTGTTCGAGATAGTCTCCATTCTCAACAGCCCTTCTGAATTCATCAAGTTCCTCCTGAAGAAAATCAGCTCGAGCCAGCAACGTAGCTTTGTCACACACAGAGGGTTTCAACTTGACGTTACTCCAGAATTTGTCGTGCATCTGAGCGATGTCAACAGTTTCGGAATCTTTGAAGTATCTTTCAAACGTAGTTCTATCAGTACTCATTGCGGTGTCCCCTTTCGGATGAATGCCTTGATTGAATCCAGAACCAGCTGAGGTGGTCCGGTGTAGTCATAGCGTTTGATGTAAACGCCTTCCTTTTCGAGAGAGCCCATAAGATCGTCATAGGCCTTGATAATTTGTCGATGGTTCAGAACGACTCCATCCATCTGCACTTCCCTTCTAACCCCGGCAGCCAGAGCTTGATAGTTAGGTCGGCAATGAATGATCATTGTATCTTTGAACCAACGGGCTAGCTGCTCTATTGACAAGGCATGCATACACTTGCCACGAATGATAGGCCCGTAGACGTATTCTGATAGAACAGGGTTTCTGTCTGTGATGATTGGTAAAGATGAATCTCGGAGAGTGGTTAGAGTTCCAATAACATTAGCTAACTGTCCGAGAGTATGGGGAGGACCATTGGATCTTAAGAGAAGCAGGTACTCGTCAATGTCCTTTCTTATTCTTGTGGCCAGAGATGTCTTACCAGAGCCATCTGCGCCTTCGAGTATCACTAACATTTTTTTATTTTCTCCCAGAATTTCCATGTTTTCGCAAAGTGGTTTATATTGCGAGATCCGTCCATTATAAATCGAAGGTTTCACAATTGAAAATCCAAAATTCACAGGTGTTTTACGGTGACGACGAGTACAATGTTGTGCCGCAAAAACACTTTCCTTATTTTACGCTGGCAGAAGCGGCAGAGAGACTCGACATTCGTAAGCAGAGGTTGAGTAGGATGTTGAGGATTCTTCAAGTTCCTATTCATAAGATTGGAACACTGGTTCTGCTGGATGATGAGGCTCTTAGTCGAATCAAAGCAGCGGTCAAACAACACGAGGTCAGGCGCGGAAGAAAACCAAATGTCGAATAAGAAATTGAACGGCTCGCTCAACAGCGAGAAGATTGCCACGGAATGGTTAGAGCTTGGCATTAGAACCGTACCTCTATGGCCTGGCCAGAAAAAGCCGCGTGGATCCTCGTGGCAGAAAGTACGAGTTACAGAAGCCAATGTCGGAGACTATTTCAAGCCTGGCGATAATATCGGCGGACTATGGGGAAGTCCTAGTGGTTGGATAGTCGATGTTGATCTTGATGATGAAGATGCCGCTGACCTGGCTACTCATCTGCTGCCTACGACTTTTACATATGGCCGGCAATCACGTCCACAAACTCATTTCCTTTATTATTGTAAGGGAGCGAAGACGCACAAGTGGATGGACGATAAGAAGCGAGCCATCGTTGAGCTCCGGTCTACTGGATCTCAGACAGTACTGCCGCCTTCAATTCATCCTGACAACGAGCGATACATTACTGATGATCGCAATGACGATAGCTTCACGGCAGTTCCACGTCTGAAGTTGGTGAAGTATCTGAACGAGATAGCCGCTGGTACTCTCTTCCTTCGCAATTATCCTGAAGGCGGTTCACGTCATGACTACGTTCACGCTCTGACTGGCGCCTTACTCTGGTCGAAGTGGGAGCCAGAAGAAGCACGACGATTCGCACGAGCTATCGTGAATGCGGCACGTCACATGGATGACGATCTTAAGCAGCGCTTCCGCACGATTGAGAACACCATCGAACATCACAAGCAGGGCCATCGCATCATGGGATGGAAGACGCTGAAGGAATGGATCAACCCGAAAGAGATCCAACTGATGCGTACCTGGCTCGAGAATAAAGATCACGCTGAACCTGCGCCGAAGATGGAAGAGATGAACGCCTATACTTCTGTTGGACGTGTTCCGAAGTTCGACATCGAGTTAGGCAAGGTTCCTGGACTCGTAGGCGAGTTGGTCAAATGGTCGGCTCAACAAACATATCTGGCTCAACCATCGTTTGATCTAGCCGTTGGTCTTATGTGTACCGCTCTCGTCTCCTGCAATCATTATGAAGTGGACAACTGGCATACACCACTGCAGCCCTACTTCATGTTACTGGCTCCGACTGCTGCGGGTAAAGGTTCAACGCTTCATCGAGTATTTGAGTTCGCTACACAGATTGGATTAGATCAACACCTCTACCAAGGTTTCCAATCGTACCACGCGCTGATGGATGAACTTTCTGAGGCGCCGAACATGGCGTGCTGGTTGTGGGATGAAGCGGCTCGACATCTGCAGTCTGCACGCAGTACCGGAAGCCAGGACTTCCAAATTCTGTCGCACCTTATATCGCTATATGGCCAAGCCAATCAGCTCGTACCGGGGCAACCAGGACGTAAGAACCCGATACCCGCATTGAACAACCCCTTTCTCACGCTCTTCGCCACGGCCCAACCTGCGGCGCTCGTGGAGGCCATATCAACTGCCGACATCGCTACCGGGTTCATCAATCGGTTCATGCTGTTCGATGCGGGAGATGATACTCCTCGGCGCAACCAACGACGAGAACGGATCTTCCCAGCTGCGATCAAGCGAACTGCTAAGGCGATCAAGTCCCACGAGCCTCGAGGTGGCCGCACAGTCATCCGGTTCTCTAACGTGGAAGCCTTCACGATGTTCGATGACTTCGCTGAGGCGGCACGTCAGAAACTCAAGGGGGATGACGCTAACTCGGTATGGGGACGAGCGAACCAGAACGCGCTGATTGCTGCGGGTATAGTAGCGGTAGGGATAGACGCGAAAAGGCCTAAGATCACGCCTGAGATCGCCTCGTGGGCTATACAGCTGACTACCTGGTCTATCGAATCCTGGTTAGTCCGTATCGAAGAACTCACTAGCGGATCCTTCCGCGAGAAGTACTCCAAGAAAGTGGAGTCGATCATCCGCAACCCGAAGGCTCTCATCTCGAAGAAGACTCGCGCCAAACAGAGGTCCTACCTCGAGAAGGGCATGGTGCCCAAGTCCGTTCTGACTATGAAATGCCGCTCACTGAATTCACGTGAGATCGAAGACATACTCGAACAGCTGTTAGTCATCGGTCTGATTGGACAGAGCGAACTCGATGACGGTACTACCTGCTACTGGGCCAAACGATAACTCCACACAAAAGAAAGCTCGCACGAAGCGAGCCTTCTCCCTAACTGTCAGCGCAGACAGTCAGTAACTACTCGGGATACTTGTAGCAGTTCAATCCGAGAGTGAACGACATATCCTTCTCGCCAGCCATCTTCTTGTTGCCTTCGGTACTGGCGATGCGCACGGTCTTCTCTGACTTCGACAACCCAAACTCCTGGTTGAGGTCAATCTCGATCACGAGCTTGTTGCCTTTCACTACTTCGTATTTGATGTTGGTTCCGATCTCTTTCTTAGCCATTGGTATTTCCTCCAGTTGAAAAGCGGCGTTGGCAACGCACTGGATCATAAGACACAGCACGATGAAAACTCCGAGTAAGTAAACGACTTGACGTCTCATAGCAGCCACCCCAGAAGCCAGATGATAAGGCCGATGCGGATAGTCCACCAGAAGAACTCTTCTAGAACTCTCATTGGATTTGCGTGTTCAACGATACACGCCCTCCATACTGCTTGCCACGCGAGTAGGCGTCTCCACCCTGGTGACCTTTGCCGCCTCGTCCTGTTCGCAACGCAGGATGCAGCTGGCGTAGCATGACAGCGTTCTTCTCGCGCTCCGTATTGTAGTAGGATGCCAGGACTAGCCCTGTGCCCGGCTCAGCTGCCTTCTGCGACTCATCCGTTCCAGCAATGAGTTCCTCCACCCGTTCCTTGATGCGGTTAGCTGCGCCCCAACAGAACGTCCTCAGCCAGGAGTTCCCTTCCATCTCGTCGCGCTTCTGCCGATTGCCCTCCTTAATGATCGACTTGACGATGAACTCAGCCATCAGCGCGGCAGTGATCGCATTCGAGTGCCGGCCAATGAAGTAGTGCTTGACGTTAGTCGCCTTCTTGTGTGACATGTAAATGTAGTGGCAGAAGAACAGGCGTCCCACGTTCATACAAACGTTGCGAGCCCAGGGCCTACCGTAGAAGTGCGTGGTGTGCTCTTCACGTGGCTCGCCTGATGACTCCCGCTTTGCTTCGGTGTTGGCCGACTCGAGGTCTGCTAGGTCCAGGTTGTACTTAGCGAGAGTCGCGTGTGCCATTCTCATGGCGTTGTCGCGCTCGCCTTCGGTTGCTCCTGCGTTGTTCGCAAGGTTCAACATCTTCTGAACCCGCGACAGGATCTTCTTGTGGTCGTCCATTAGTAATTCTCCCTCACTGTCTTTGCAACTAAATCAAAAGCCATTTTGCGAGCGGCGCCATAGCGATCTCCGAGATTCTCGGGTTGATCGCAGAAAACTTCTCCAATTCGCTTACCATAGAATGTGACTTCATATCTATCCCATTGACCAGTTGAATCATTGATCACTGCCACATAAACTGAAGGCGCAGGATGTCCCGTCTCTTTTCTGAATTGGTGACCGTCCATTAGTATCCCTCCATCATTCGTTCATCTCTGAGACCGTCTGCTCGGTCTTCCAGCATACAGGTATGACACTCGGTGCAGTACTCGTCCTCGTCTCCGACTTGAACGTCTCCGCAACCGCGACAGTAGAAGGCAGATTCTTCCTCCACGTCATCGCTGTTGCACTCGGGACAACGGGTGTCATACTCCGCTGGCTCCTCGAGCGTCTGATGGAATACGCAGACCGTCACGTCTTCCTCTGGCATAGCATGAGCCGAACAGTTGTTACATTTGAAGGTGCTCATTCGCCTTCCTCCAGTCCGAGGAGAAACTTCAACTTCTCCATGTGAATGGTGATGCAGGAATCGAACAGCTCAGGTTGATAGGTGAGCAGGTTCAACAGCTCCCCCTTCAACGTGGAAGGATTCTGCACGGCTTCCTTCAAGGCGCGGCCTCTCCGCTTGTCCTTTAGGTAGTACTGCCGTAGGGCGTGTTCCAAGATTGTGTGGTGACTCATGTCAGGTCTCCTATTTTGTCGCCGTGATAAGGCATAGAGAAAGGACGATGGCCCACGGCATACTGCCAGCAGGAGTCCTGGTCATACGGGTAGGTGTACATCCACAGCGTGCTGAGTTGCTCGTCCGGTATGTCGAACCGTTCAGCCACCATTCTGATGATGCCGGTCTCGAGGTTCTCGTAGATCTTATCGTAAGCCGGGTCTGACCACTCGCCACCGTCGTAAGAACGGTCTGCTTCGTGGCACATCGAGATGTCGGCCATCGAATCGTTCATCAAACGATCACAGGCACGGCAGGCCCTCAGGACGTGAGGCGTTAAGTATGGATCTCTTTCTATCGTTGGTTTCATGGTGCGCTCCATGTGAGAGTGTGAGAAAGCAGAAAGGGGAGTTTCCTCCCCCTCCGCTATTCGATTAGGCCGCGAGGATTTCCTTAATCTTCTTCGCCTGTGCTACGGTGAATTCCCATCGTGCTTTTTGGTCGTGGCTCTTAACGCCTTCAGCTCGCAGCTTACGACGCGCCATCTTCGGGTCAATCTTCAGTTCCTGACAGATCTTCTTCAGTGGTAGCAGGTTTGATTCCTTCTTCACCGCGACCTTCTTAGCGGCGCCTTTCTTCGATACGACTTTCTTTGCAACTTTCTTTGAGACTTTCTTCGTTGCCGTTTTCTTCGATACTGATTTGTTAGTAGCCATTTCACGTACTCCATTTTCTTCGTTGAGTTTTGCGGCTTTCGCCTTTCTGAACTTTCGTGCAGATCGACTTAAGGCGCGTTTGGTTTCCGCATCCGGTTTCCAAGCCCACCCCACTGATAGAACGCCTTGACGACTCGCCACCTTCTCACCTGCTTTCTGATGGTGAGTCGGTATCGGGTTGGCTGAACAGTAGTCAGCGATTGAAGCGTACTTGCGTGGCATGGTCAATTCCTCCGGGTTTGGTACCCCTATTATAGAAGACTAAATCAAGTAATGAAATGTGCTTTATAATCAATGAGTTGTGGTTGGCATTATGTGAAATGACTCTTCAAGTGTGACTCGGGTAAAGTGGTCAAGTTTTGATCACCGCCTCCTCAACCGGAATGTCACGCCACTGTGTGAGAGACGGATTGTAAATCTCGTGTGGCTGTCCGCTCTGATTCATAACGTGTGTCTCCCACATCTGCTGCAGAATGCGCGTCACCTCGGACTTAGCATGGTGTGGATCAATGAACGTCTCCTCTTCTCGCTCAACAAAGCGGAGCAACACAGTCGGTATCCACGCCAGGCCGACATACTCAACGTCTTTCACCACGTCACTGTAGTCGGGAATGGGATTCTCAACGCTCATTGACTAGCTCCTTGATCGACTTAATCTTCTCCTCGTAGTTGAGCGCGTTGTTGTTGAGAATGTCATCGAGCTTATGACCGTCTTGCCGGTTCATCCATCCATCGACTTTGCCGTGGATCTTGACGTGCATGCGATCAGTTGCATGATCCCTGGAGGTGTCCACTGTTATCTTATCTTGTGCTTTCACTTTCGATCTCCTTCAATAAGTTGATGCAATTTTCTGAGCTCGGCCTGGAGATATCCCTCTGGTGCAGTCTCCGCAATGAACCACAGCCCTTCGTCTTCAGCCTGTTCATCGACTAATTTCTGTATGGCAGTGAGTCCGTACTCCTCTCTTAGTTGTTGGCGAAATGTGGTGAGGCACCAGGCGACAAACTCCATTGCTGATTTCGCCTTCTGTCCTTCGAAGCGCCACTCTTTCCTATCTTTATCGAACCAGAACTTGCCGATCTCTCCACTCTCATCGTTGAAGACGTATTGGATGGGTTCTGGCGTGAAATACAGTGACCCAAACACATCGTTGTCGTCTGGTCCTGAGACGTTGGGTTCATCCTGGTGCCGTTGAAAGAACTCATTCTCCCGCTGATTGCTCTCTCCTATATCATTTGCCATGACTCTTAATCTCCTTTGTAACGGCATTGCCACATGCGTGCCATCCCTGGCTATAGGCCATCTTCTTCTCTTCCTGGAGACGCTTCACGACCAGCCGCAGAGCTTTCACTTCGTTTCTGCATTCCTGGTGACTCATCTTGTCGGGGTTCCTATGATCTTC
>DATKVL010000308.1:0-2818 GCA_035530115.1 Dehalococcoidia bacterium
CCGGGATGTATCGCAGTGTGCGTAGCTATGGACATATCGTCACATGCAGACGTAATGGACGCTGTTAATAGACTTCTTGATCATATGAATCTGGAAGTGATGGTATGTTGGAGATTTGATAATACTGACGTATCCTAAAAGGGGAAGGAGGGATAAGAGATGTCTGAAGCCCTATTCGACGTTGGTGAGCACCTGTTCCACCTATCCAAGCGATACAACTGCCGTTGTTGTAAGGCCAAGAAGTCAGTGGCTTGGATAGAGTCCTCCTTTTCATGGATATGTTCCAGGTGTGGAACAGTGGACCGGCCCCGAACCAAGAGAGAAGGTCATGCTCACTAAACTCATCATCACCAACTTCCAAGCTCACAAGAAACTGGTGCTGGACCTCGACGCTCGCGTGACTACAATCGTTGGGACCACGGACAAAGGGAAGTCGAGCGTCATCCGAGCCCTCACCTGGCTAGCAACCAACCGCCCCTCGGGGACGGAGTTCATCCGGTATGGGTCCTCCCAAACCACCGTCGAGTTACACGTGGACGACCACGTCATCATTCGGGAGCGGGGGAAGAGCATCAACCGATACGTCCTAGATGATCAGGAGTTCAAAGCCTTCGGGACGGAGCCCCCGCAGGAAGTGCTAGATGTATTGAACCTATCGGCTATCAACTTCCAAGCCCAGCATGATTCCCCTTTCTGGTTCCAGGAGTCTCCCGGAGAAGTGTCGCGTCAGTTGAATGAGATCGTGGACCTGAGCGTCATCGACTCTACCCTTGCCAATTTGGATCGTACCCGGCGAGAGGCTATGACAAAGGTCAAGGTGTTGGAGGAGGAAGTGGCGGGAGCCTCCACGCTCCGCTCCTCGTTGGCCTGGGCCAAGACGGCGGCAGAGGACCTCGGAGAAGTTGAGGAATACCACACCGTATACATAGAAGCGAATGGGAATTGTCGGAGACTGGAAAATCTGATGGGACCTGTAGATAAGTATGGGTCAGCCCTAAAAAAGCTGCGAGCGTCAGCCGTAGGGGTAGAAAACACGGTACGAATCGGTGAGTCATGGTATGCTTTGTGGGATGAGCGGACACGGCTAGACCGATTGTTGGTCCAACTCCAGGAGCAGCAGACCGTCGTATCACGGCCGATCCCAGACCCATCGCCCCTTATCAAGGCGAGGGAAGCTTGGGGACAGATCACAGAGCAAGTTCAAATGATATCCTATCGTATCAATGACGTTGGTACTGCCGATAAAGAAGTAGAGACCACGACGGAGAAAGCCTTGACATTGGAGAAGCAATTCAAGACCCTCATGGGAAAGGCCTGTCCACTATGCGGCCACAAGTTGTAGCGATACTTTGCGGGGACATCCACCTCAGCCTCTCTCCCCCTCTCGCCCGAGCCAAGGAAAAGGATTGGCTGGAGGCCCAGGCCCGTCCGTTGAAACAACTTCGCAAACTGAAACGTGAGTATGATGTACCAATCCTCTGCGCGGGGGATATCTTCGACCGATGGAACTCACCGCCCGAGCTGATCAACTGGGCGTTGGATAACGTCCCTAAAATGTATACGATCCCCGGCCAGCACGACCTCCCCACTCACAACTATGGATTGATGCATAAGTCTGCCTATTGGACGATGGCAATGGCTGCTAACAAGGACAAAGGGATTCACGATCTGGAACCTAATGAAAATCACTTACTCAGAGGGATACACCTGGAAGCGTTTCCTTGGGGGCACTCTCTCACTCCTCCCCAATCTAGTAAGAAGGGACAACTGAAGGTAGCCTTGGTCCATCAATACGTCTGGATCATAGGAGCGACTTACCCCGGAGCCCCGATGGATGCTATGCTCCGTGGAGGGATGAAGGAGATGAAGGGGTGGGACGTGATTGTTTTCGGAGACAACCATAAGGGGTTCCTTACCACCAAAGGCAAGACGACGATATTCAACTGTGGTGGATTCCAGCGGAGGAAGTCTGACGAGATAGGCTCCAAGCCACAAGTGGGATTGCTCTATGACGACGGCTCCGTCAAGGCTTACCTACTCGACACCTCCAAGGACGTAATAGAGGAGACCTCCACCGCACTAGAGGTTCATGAGGATATGGGACTGGAGGAATTTCTGGAGGAGCTGACCAAGCTTCAGGAATCTCAACTGGACTTTGAAGAAGCCATGAGGCAATTACTCCGGGAACGAAAGCCTGGAACCCTTGTCTGCAAACTGATACTGGAGGCGATGAAGTGAATGAGTATCTAACCACGCAACAGGCAGCAGACTTTCTGGGGATGTCACGAGGCCAGTTGATCTTCTATATACGTCAAGGGAGTCTCTCAGCTACGAAGTTTGGGAGTCAGTATGCGATCAAGGAAGAGGATGTCCGCTCCTTCCATCGCAATCCTATTGGACGACCGAGGAAAGGGATACATCAATGAGCATCATGACCGATCTGGAAGCCATCAAGCGCAAATCCGAGAACATGCGTCAGGAACGGGACCGAGCGCAGGGCCGTCTAGAAGAGGCTCAGAAGCGTCTCAAGGCCGAGTTTGCTGTGGATAGCATTGAGGAGGCTCAGAAGCTTCTCAAGAAGCTAACCAAGAAGGAAGACGCAGCGAGGGAGGAGTTTGAGTTGGCTCTGAAAGAGTTCAACGACAAGTGGGGAGATGAGCTGGATGAGTAGGATGTTCGCCTCCGGGAGCGTGAACTGCCAAAGATGCGGACAGGCTATCACAGACGATACTCCCGCCTTTGCGGTGGGGAGTATATGGAAACACTACGCCTGTTCTGGAATTCATCTTGACGCAGTGATCTACAGAGCCTACATGGA
>DATKVL010000309.1:0-5788 GCA_035530115.1 Dehalococcoidia bacterium
AAAGCTACAATTTCCTTGCTCATGGCGCTCCTATGGCCTCAATTTGAGCCACGATTTGTTCATCGGTATAACCTTCAAAGTTTATTGCCTTGGCCGGGCAAATAGCAGCGCAGATGCCACAAGCATCGCAAGCGAGGTCTGAAATCTCAGCCACCTCTTTATCACTATCTACTCGAACTAATTGGATAGCACCGTGTGGACAAACACGGATGCAAGTAAGACACGCCACACACTTTTGGGGGTTTGCCTTGACCCTCTCCGAGTCCACCACGATTTTCCCTGAAGATAAGAGTCCATGGACGCGTATGACAACGCTGGAAATATCTGTTAAGACTCGGCCAAGGTCTAAATCACCTCGACAGCCCCCGATAAAAAATATCCCCTTCCTCTCCGAGGCAATGGGATAGAGGTGCACATTTTCATCCTGGTAAAAGCCCTTGGAGTCCCTCCTGATGTTTAGCAAGGAACTCAAAACTTCGGTTCCTTCGGTAGGTAGAAGCAGCTCCTCAGCAACTAGAAGGTCACAGGCCAGAATCATGTCTTCCCCGAGAAGAACATCTTTGGCCTCGATTTCCACCCGCCCATCCTCCGCAGTAATCCTCGGGGGAGCCTCAGACTTTAAAAACACTACTCCACAGTCTCTCGCCTCCCGGTAAAGTCCTTCCACTCCTTCGCCATCCACTTTGACATTTTTGCAGAAGACGTAAATCTCGCTGCCCCATTTTTGCTTGGCTGCCAAAGCGTTATTCAGAGTGGCCAGTGTGGGAAAGCGAGAATTTTCATCAGAAAAATCGAACATGAAACCTATGGTTTTTGGTTCTCTTTCCAGACTCGGGTTCTCAAGCATGCGACAGAGTTTTTCTTGTGACACGATGTTCCCGCCAGAGATTGCTTCGTCTTCGGCTCGCAACTTCGGCTCAGAATCTAGAGCAAGCTCGGTTTGATACCCGGTGGCAAGGACTATTGCCCCATACTTGTGGGAAATTTCCTCTCCATCTTTCCTTATCCGTACAGTGAAATCTCCTATCTTCCCCTCTGTTGCCGTCATCCGGGCAGAAGTCAGCACCTCGATATTTTCATCTCCCTCTACTGCACTTATCATGGAGCTTGTGTCAGAACCATAAAGGTTTCCGAGTTCCCCAGTTCCAGCTCCCAAAACCGCCTCCTTTTCCAATAGGGTTGTCCGCAAGCCAACTTGAGAAAGCTGGAGAGCCGCGTTAATTGCAGAGAATCCGCCACCAACCACGAGAACCTCCCTGTTCACAGATAGCTCTTTCTTCTCCACCGGCTGGAGTAACCGAGCTCTGTTTACCGCCATCTTTATAAGTTCTACAGCCTTCACGGTAACATCCCCTTCATGAGCCCACGAGCATTGCTCTCTGATATTTGCCATAGAAAAGAGATGACCGTTCAGCCCGGCATTTTCTAGTACTTGCCGAAAAATATGTTCCTGGAACTCAGGTGAACAAGCTGCAACAACAACCCTCTCTATATTCTCATCCTTGATACAGGAAAGCATCTTTTCCTTTCCTTCCTCAAGACAAAGGTTGGAACTCAAGTTGACACAGGTGACGCCGGGGATTTTTGCCACCTTTTCTCTAGCAGCATCAAAATCAATGTTCTTTATACCGCCACCGCAATTGCAGAGAAAAACGCCTATTTTTGTTTCCATTTAGTGTACTCGCTGATTGCCTTGCCCTCGGCTCGCAAATTCGCTTAGCACTTGTATTACCTTTGACGCTGCCGCTATTCCATGGGCGATGGAATCAGGTATATCCTTGGGGCCCTGGCAAGCCCCGGCAAGGAAAACACCATCAACATTGGTTTCATTAGAACCAGGGGAGTCCTTTACATCAAAGAATCCGCCGTCAGCTAAATTAATGCCCAGAATCTTGGCTAAACCCCAGGAATTCTTTCCAGGAGAAATACCCACGGAAAGGACCACAAGGTCAAAAATATCCCGACAGACTTTTCCTTGAGCGATATCCTCAAACCTTACTTCAAGCTCGCCGGATGAAGTTTGTAAAATTTCGACTGGCACTCCTCGGACAAATCGTATACTTTCCTTATATTTTTCATAGAATTGAGCAAAACCTTTCCCGGCAGTCTGCAGGTCGATGTAAAAGATGGTCACCTGGGCACCAGGACTCTGATATTTAATAAGCCCGGCAAGTTTCATAGCATATTTGCAGCACACCTGTGAACAATACCCATGACCTTCGTCCCTGGAGCCAACACATTGAATAAAGGCAATGTTTTGGGGCTCCTTACCATTTGTGGGAGGTCTAAGATAGCCTTCACGAGTGAAAATCTGCTCCAGATCGATGCCGGTTAAGACATTAGGATACCTACCATAACCCAAGGAGCCTTTCTCTCTGGCATCAAAAACATCAAAACCAGTGGCGACAATGACAGCACCGACGTTCAACTCTTGCTCTCTTGGCTTTAGTTCGAATCCGATAGCTTTAGTAGGGCAGCTTCCCCGGCAGAGATCACATTTCTCCCCTTTAAAGCGCAGACAACGTCCTTCATCGAGAATATAGGAAAAAGGCGTCGCTTCCGCAAAAGGTGGATAGATCGCCTTGGGATCAGCAGGGCAGACCTCAGTGCAAAGGCCACAAGCTATGCATCTCTCTTCATCGACATACCGAGGTTGTTGAGTTAGCTCAACGCGGAAATCGCCCAGCTCGCCGCTAAGTTTTTTTATCGTGGAATTAGTTAGGAGCTTAATTTGAGGATGAATTACCGCCTCTTTAATCTTATCGAAAACTACACAAGCAGAACACTTGGAGCAGATATCTGTTGCCTTACAACAAAAAGAAGCAGCATGTCCACCGACCGCTGCTTCTTTTTCTATCAAATAAACACTTATACCCGCATTAGCTAACTCTAACGCTGAAGCTACCCCTGATATACCCGACCCAACAACTAAAACATTCTTGCTCTCCAAGCTCGTTCCTTAAATTCAATAAATCGTGTCATTTTAGCCCCTTTTTACTTTTTAAGCAACTCCTCCACCCTCTTCACTAATTCCTTAGAGTCAACCGGCTTTTGAAGATAATCCTCTGCCTCCATCATCATTCCTTCCCGCATAGAAAGATGCATTTTTTCTCTATCTTCAGGATAAACAGTGAGCATCAACACAGGGATATTAGAGAAAAAATGGTATTTTTCGTCGGTTTTAAGCTCATGGCAAACATCAAATCCATGCTTACCAGGCATTATCACGTCTAAGATGATTAAGTCAGGCCTTTCCTCCACCACCTTGCTTAAACCTTCGGCCCCGTCATACGCAGATATCACTTCATAGGATTTGGGCTCAAGGATTTTTTTCACCACTATGTGCACATCAGGGTCATCATCAATAACCAAAATCTTAGTCTGTTTTGGCATCCTTACCTCCTTTAGACAAAAGCTTCTCTACCCGCTGGAGCAACACAAAGGGCTCTATGGGTTTTTCTATGTAATCATCAACAGCAAGTCTACGGCCTAGTTCCAACTCATAGCGCCGGTGACTGGCTTCCTCCCTTACTGAACTTATGACAAGGACAGGGATATCAGGATATCCCTTCTTCTGACAATTTTCTAATTCCCTAACCACAGCAAAGCCATCCATTCCTGGCATTAAGAGGTCCAAAAGCATTATATCCGGTTTTTCTTCTTTTAACTTTTTTAACGCCTCATATCCATCACAAGCCTCAATTACCTGATAAGCACGAGACTTTAGCACACTAGCAATTGCCAGCCTCATATCGGGGTCGTCATCCACTATCAAAACTCTCGCCATTTACCTCACTCCGCTTGTTTGGAGTTTTTGGGCAAAATAAAGGTGAATCTGGTTCCCTTGCCTGTCTCAGGAGTGGGACTTGTTGCCTCTATTTTACCACCATGACCTTCAATTATCTTCTTGCTTATAGAAAGCCCCAAGCCAGCCCCTCTTTTTTCCATATCCAGACCCTTATAGAAACCATCAAATACTTTGGGTAAGTCCTCGGTAGGGATTCCGATTCCTGTGTCTATTACATCAACCTGCAAATGATCTTTGTAGTCTTTTGCTCTAACCGTTATTCCACCGGAGGGAGTAAACTTGATAGCATTGGATAACAAGTTTGTCATTACTTGCTTAAGCCGGCCAGCATTTCCAGGGACTGTAGGAAGTTCTCGGGGTAGTGTAACAACCAGTTGCAACCTTTTCTCCACAGCTAAGGGACGCATGGTCTCAACGCAATCCTCTATCACTCTCGTCAGGGAAACCTCTTCTGTCCCGAATTTTCCGAAATCAACACGGGAGAAATCAATCATGTTGCTTATTAAATTAAGTAGGTCAGAAAGTCTCTTGCTACTCCTTTGTATTATGTTTTTTTGTTCTTCACTGAGTTCTCCAACAAAGCCATCAAGCAAGAGCCGGTTGTAGCTTTCCGCGGCAGCCAATGGGGCCTTCAAGTCATGGAAAATGACAGACAGAATATACTCCATCGTTTGCTTAGTATGCTGTAGCCTCGAAGCGACTACTTTCACAAGGTTGTTTGCCACTTTGTAACCCATTTGAGGGTTTTCATCCAGCAGGGCTTTAAGCTTTTCTCCGTCCAGGGCGATAATCTCAGTCTTCTCCAGACACCGACCCGAAGAGGTAAGAATATGAGGTTCCATCAATGCTGACCAGCAAAAACTGCTACCGTCGGATAACACGTCGATTGTGGCTCTTTCAGCTGCGCCACGGCTTAGAGCAAGCTCTGTTTCCAAGGCTACCCTGCCCGATTTGAGAGTCTGGACATAGTTACACTGCGCGCCTTCGCAGAACATGACTGTCCCTGCTTCATAGCACTGCTCCTGGCAAAGCGGGAGCAGTTTATCTAGCTCTTCCTCGGTCAAGCCCTGAAATATCTCTGAAGATTTTAATGCTTCCTTAATTGAGTTTAATTCGGTTGTTGCTTTCATTGGCCGCCGCAAATTATAAACACTTTTAGAGATTATTGCAAAAATTGGAGATATTGTAACTTTAAAATGTTGCCTGAGGTATGGCAATTTTGTTGCGTTGTGTTAAAATCCTTGTTGGGGGTTGAAAATGAAAACAAAAAGCAATCTAGCGAGGATACTGGATATCGGGCAATTTGTTGTCACTGCCGAAATCAGTCCTCCTCAAGATACGAGCTTCGAGACAATCAGGAGAAATGCCAACATCATCAAAGGTTATGTTGATGCCTTTAACGTCCCTGATGGACAGGCAGCGGTGGTAGCGATGGCAAGCTGGGCGGTCTGTCTTGTGGGAATGGAGGAGGGGCTTGACGCCATAGTCCATATGACTTGTCGGGATCGAAATCGAATTGCCCTTCAGTTGGATATCTTGGCAGTCTCCGCTTTTGGTGTTAACAATATACTGTGTCTATCCGGGGATCCTATTTCCTTTGGAAACCATCCCAGGGCAAAGCCTGTGTTTGACCTCGATTCTATCCAGCTGATCAGGATGGTCAAGACACTCAGAGACGAAAAGAAGTTTGATAATGGGGAGCTCATAGTGGGAACAGAGCCTAGACTTTTCATCGGGGCAGCCGTAAACCCTTCTGCTCAACCATTAGAGTCTGCGGTAAATCGCCTTAAGGACAAGGTTGCTGCTGGAGCGGATTTTGTCCAGACCCAGCCTATATACAACATTGAGGGATTTAAGAAATGGATGGAACTGGTTCGAGAAAAAGGATTACATAAAGAGGTAAAAATTCTTGCTGGAATTACTCCTGTAACATCCGTAGCAGCGGCAAGGTATATGAAGACAAAAGTCCCCAATATGGAT
>DATKVL010000310.1:0-3989 GCA_035530115.1 Dehalococcoidia bacterium
ACTTCGTATCCTGTAGGTACTTTGGGCCCACCGGCAATGACTATGGGAACAGGGCAGCTTTTTGTAACCTTTTCGAACTTTTCACAGTAATAGGTCTTTACCACTCGGGCACCCAGCTCAGCAGCAATACGGCTGGACAGAGCAAGATAGCGGGCGTCACGCTTCTCCAGTTCTCTGCCCACAGCGGTAACCGCCATCACCGGTATGCCATACCTTTCCCCTTCATCAACAAGCCTGGCCAGATTCAGCAAGGAATCGTGCTCATAATCAGTCCCGACGAAGATGGAGATGCCCACGGCACACGCATTGAGTCGGATGGCTTCCTCCATAGAGGTCGTTATCCCCTCATGAGCCAGGTCCTTTCCTTCTATGCTGGCGCCGCCAGACACTCTGAGGATAATTGGTTTTGTCTTACCAGGGTCTACACATGACCTTAAAACTCCCCTGGTAATGAAAATGGCATCGGTGTAGGGGAGAAGAGGTTCGAGAGTTTTACGCGGGTTCTCCAATTTCTTGACAGGACCCAGAAAATACCCATGGTCCACAGGCAAAAACAAACAGCGCCCATCCGCTTGAATTAATTGTGCCAAACGGTTTTGCATGCCCCAATCCATGAGAACAAACCTCCTCTCTATGAGACTTTAGAAATACTTTAGAAATATTATATCACAGGAACGCAGCAAACCGTTTCACCAGACAACCCACAAAGTTGCATATTCTTCCCAGAATAGGCTATACTTAACCAGAGAGCTTTCTGGTGACTCTAGCGGAATGGAACCACCCGTTCCCATCCCGAACACGGAAGTGAAACGCTCCAGCGCAGACGATACTTGAGGGGAAACCTTCCGGGAAAATATGTCGTTGCCAGGAAGCTCTCATTTTAATTAAACTCACTCATGAAAATCACAAGATTTTCGGGGGTTGATTTAGCATGATGCAAAAGGGTGATCAGTACCATGCTAGAAAAGCAACGAGATTCGGGGGCACTATGGGGTTGGAGCGAGATCGCCCGCTTTATTAGAACTCTGCTGGCAAGTCGATTTGGCAGGCGGAGCCCGTTTTTTCTCTCACATCTGGTCACAGGACGGTGCAATTGCAATTGCCCGACGTGTCTTTGGCGTGATAATGAAGTAGACGAGCTTGAAACGAGCGTGATCGAACAGCTCTATCGGGGCGCGAAGGATGCGGGATTTATAGCAAATACGATATGGGGTGGGGAGCCTCTCCTGCGCCAAGATCTTGGCCAGCTCTGTCGTTCTTCCCGCGAAAACGGAATGATTACGATCGTGATCACCAATGGACTTCTTCTACCGGACAGAGCACATGAAATCGGCAAAGAAGTCCACTGTATTATAGTCTCACTGGATTATCCGGAGAGCAAGGGTCACGATTCATTCAGGGGCATGCCAGGTCTTTTCGCCAGGGCTGTTGAGGGCATAGAGGTCTTAAAGAGGATGAACTCGCCTAAGAAAATTATAATCAATTGTCTCCTCCATCGAGGAAATGAGAACATGATGGGGCAAATGGCAGACCTTGCCCGCTCTCTCGGCGTATCGCTTTGGGTCTGCCCGGCAAAAAAAGGGATTTCGAGAGAAACCGGGGAGACAAACAAGGAGGCTCTGGCATCGCGAGAGTCAGAGCAGAAAGTAGCCAGGGAGCTGCTTGGCCTAAAAAAGAAAGGCTACCCAATAAATAATTCCCGAGCTTATCTGCAGAGATACCTGCTGAATATGACGCCTTATGTTTGCCGTGCCCCTTTTGCTTTTGTAACCGTGACTCCAGAGGGCAACGTAACGAACTGCTTCAACTATGACAGGCCTTATGGAAATGTGAGAACCTCCCCATTCGATGAGATAACGAAAAACTGGGACCGTCATGAGGTGGTAAGAATCACAAAGGGATGCTGGAAATGCAATAATCCAGACGTGGTCGATACATCATACGTCTGGGAGCTGAGGTTAGAGCCTTCGTTGAATTTACTCAAAGCCTTCCTGCCTAAATGAGTGTGTTATTATTTGTAAAAAGAGGGGGGTGAAGAAATGAATGCAGTACAAACCTTTAAGCTCACCAAGGAGTTTGATGGCCTGGTAGCGGTGAACGGCGTTGACCTGGAGATAAAGAAAGGCGAGCTTTTCTCCCTCCTCGGCCCTAACGGGGCGGGAAAGACTACCACCATCAGGATGCTATGTTGCCTCTTAAAGCCAACCAAGGGAACTGCTTCCATATTGGGCTACGACGTAGTTAAAACACCATTTGCGATTAAAAAGCTCATCGGGGTATCGCCACAAGATACCATTCTCTCTGAGCGCCTTAACTGCTGGGAGAACCTGGCTCTGATTGGCAAGGTCCATGGCCTGAGTTCTAAGGAAGTAACAAGGCGTTCGAAGGAACTACTGGAGACGATGGGGCTTATGGAAAGGTCTAAAGACCAAGTGCGGAAGTTTTCCGGAGGGATGAAACGCAGGCTCAGCATAGCCATGGCCCTTGTTTCTAACCCCCAGGTAATATTTCTGGATGAACCTACCTTAGGCCTTGACCCCCAGGCAAGAAGAGCCATCTGGGAATATATAGCTGAGCTTAAGGGAAAGAAGACCATTCTTCTCACCACCCATTATATGGAGGAAGCGGATTTCCTCTCCGACCGAATAGGGATTATTGACAAAGGAAGGGTTGTAGCTCTGGGCACATCTCAAGAGATAAAGACAAATCTCTTTGAGATGCGCAGCATGGTCGTCTCAACAGAAAACCTCACCGCTGAGGTCATAGCGGATTTGCTAGGCAAATACTCCAGGCTGGAGAAGGTCAAGGGGAAGCTTAGGATTTACCACAAGGACTTAAACTTCAAAGAGATCGTGGACTATCTCCATTCTCGAGGAGTTACCGTTTATTCTGCTGCCTTAGAGCAGCCAACCCTGGAGGACGTCTTTATCCAGATAACGGGAAAGAAGCTTAGAGACTAGAAGGGAGATGAAGGAAATGAAGTTCTGGGAAATTGGCAAAAGGAATCTGAAGGAGATTTATAGAAATCCTGTACTTCTAGGCTTTCTCCTGGGAATGCCCCTTGCCTTTATGCTGGTATTTTGCGCCGCCGCTGGCGGGGGACAGGCCAGCCCTATTGCGCTGGGCATAGTGGACGAGGACCGCTCCCAAATTTCCTCTGCTTTTATACAAAATCTGGGAGGCATAGAGGCTATCGAGTTGAATGAGCCGATATACAGTGAAAAATCTCAGGCCCAAGAGGACCTGGAGGACGGCAGAATATCATTATATTTATTAATTCCCTCAGGATTCGAGGAGGCAACGCGAGCCCAACAAGCTATCAACTTAGAGTTATTCTACAAGGAAGCAGACCCGATGATAGGCCTACAATTAAAACTTATAATAGAGGCTGTCGGCTCTGAATTCCTGGGAACGGCTCCCCTTTTAAATGTTGAGCTAAAAGGGACGGAAAGCAAAATAAAGAATATGGCTGTCAATTTCTACTTTCCCGGGATAGCTGTCTTCGGGCTCATGATTTTAATTTCCACAGCGGCGGGGATAATTGCCGGTGATAGGGAGAAAGGCTTTCTGGCTCGAATGTTCACTACCCCGGCAAGACCCTGGGATTTCATTCTGGGTTATTCCTTGCCTTTTATCCCGGTGCTCATCGTCTCCACGTTGATTTATCTTGGTGTGGGTATGGCGCTGGGCTTGACCGTTGTCGGCAATCCGGGGTATGCCTTTCTTATTTTCTTTCTTATCGGGCTTTGCTCTATCGGGATAGGCATGATAGTGGGCAGCCTGGTCAAAAGCGAGTCTCAAGCGGGTGTTTCCTGGATCTTCATCGTTCCCATGGCCATGATCTCCGGGGCCTGGTTCACAGTGGAGCGTATGCCCTCGGCTATTAAAAGCGTCGCTGGAGTCCTTCCCTTCATTCATGCCATTGACGCCTCTCGGGCTGTTCTCAACGGCTCCTCTTTCTCAGCTATCATACTTGATCTTTACTGGCT
>DATKVL010000311.1:0-1697 GCA_035530115.1 Dehalococcoidia bacterium
GAGACGTTTCAGCCCTGTTTATCTTGATGAACCTAGCGTAGAAGCCACCATAGAGATGCTCCGAGGACTTCGTCCCAGATATGAAGCACATCACAAAATAAAAATCGAGGATTCCGCTCTGGTAGCTGCTGCCAAGCTGAGTCAGAGATACATATCCGATAGATTCTTGCCTGACAAGGCAATTGATTTAATCGATGAGGCAGCCAGCAAGCTACGTCTTGATATGGAGAGCGCTCCCGAGGAAGTTAAAACACTGGACCGGAAGATGAAGCACCTGATTGATGAGGAGGAGGCGGCTTCGCAACGACAGGACTATAAAAAAGCCGCCGAATTAAAAGCAGAGAGGTTGCACTTGGAGCAGGAGTACAATCAAGCCAGATTGCAGTGGCAGCAAGATAAGAAAATTGATACTGTGGTAGACGAGGAGGATATTGCCGAACTGGTTGCCCAGTGGACGGGCATACCTGTTTCCCGGATGATGGAAACGGAAACTGATAAATTGGTTCACATGGAGGAAAGGATTCACCAGAGAATAGTGGACCAGGAAGAGGCAGTGGCTGCCGTCTCCGAGGCCATCAAGCGAGGCCGAGCCGGGCTCAAGGACCCCAAACGCCCTATTGGCAGCTTCATTTTCCTCGGCCCTACCGGCGTGGGGAAAACCGAATTGGCTCGCGCTTTAGCCGAGTTTCTTTTCGACGACGAAGACACCATGGTAAGGCTTGACATGTCAGAATATATGGAAAAGCATACCGTATCCCGTCTTATCGGGTCGCCGCCGGGATACGTGGGCTATGAAGAGGGAGGCCAATTGACCGAGGCAGTGCGCCGCCGTCCCTACCGAGTCATCCTGTTCGACGAGGTAGAAAAGGCTCATTCCGACGTCCTCAATATATTATTGCAGTTGCTGGAGGACGGCAGGCTTACCGATGGGCATGGCCGGACTGTGGATTTCAAAAACACAGTGGTAATTATGACCAGTAACCTGGGCACTGAGGAGTTCCAGCGTGGGGGAATCGGTTTTCTCCGTAAAGAGGAAGGCGACGAACAAAAAATGAGGACCGATATGGAAAGCGCCTTAAAGCAAAAATTGCGCCCCGAGTTGCTCAACAGGATAGATGATGTCATTATATTCCACCCTCTAACTGAAGAGAATTTGAAGAGCATCGTCGACCTGCTTATCCATGAAGTAGAACGGAGGTTGAGTGAGCGTGGTATTAAGATTGAAGTCAATGAAGAAGCCAAAGCCTGGTTAGCTCAGAGGGGCTATGATCCTATATACGGAGCTCGCCCCTTACGCCGGGCTATTCAAAGGTATATGGAAAATCCGATATCGACAAAGATATTGCAGGGCGAGTTAAAAGAAGGAGATACCATAGCTATTAGCTTGGAGGAGGATAACCTGAGCTTCACTGCTCGGAAAACTGCCAGGGCAAAAAAGTGAATAAACCTGTTCAGCAGCTCGCTCTCCTCCAGAACATTTTTCCTTTGCCACTCTGAGCCCTCAGCTTCCTGTTGTCCCCTTTGACGCCTGTGAATAAAGCTGGTAAGCTAAGAAACTCAAAGGAGACCTGAAGATGCCTGGTAAAGTGGATATGGATAAAATCGTTTCTCTGTGTAAGCGGAGGGGGCTTGTTTTCCCCAGCAGCGAAATATATGGCGGTTTAGCTAGCTGTTGGGATTATGGCCCTATGGGGGTG
>DATKVL010000312.1:0-2257 GCA_035530115.1 Dehalococcoidia bacterium
TAACTCTGCATTTAACCAATCGCTTTCTTCTTCTGTAAGGATTTTAAATGGGCTCTGCTCGCTCATCTTTACGCTTTCTACTACTTCTACCTTTGGCTCGCTAGAAACAGGTTTAAAGGGCATATAATATAATGCGCTTGATAATTCCATATACTGCAAAATAGGGTCGTAGAAATCAATCAAATCATTTTGAATTGGTTTAATAACCGTATTTTGAAATAAATCATTTGCTGTTCTAATCTCATCTGCATTATTGCCTAAGCCTGTCGCTTGTCTTATACCTAATAACATTGGGCTTGTAACTTTATGAGCCACCAAAATATTATCTCTTATTTGGGTTGCCATTTGCTCATATTGCTTGTCAGCTTCGGGTAATGGTGCATTATAAATTTCAGCACTTCTTTCTTTTGAATCGTTGTACATAAACACAATCTTTTCTCCATGTGTTCCTGTAAACTTATCTTTAAAAAGTTTCTCGATTTGCATCCTTTCCATAGGGTCAGGAATACCGTTATTGAATTGAACTATTGTGGCTCCACTAAACCCGCTTTTGATATTACTTAAATGGTAGTTAGCCATTTCAATATCCATTTCAGCCCATTTAGTACCGCCTAACCAAGATGGAGTACCAAAGTAAAATGAATCAGGGCAATAGTTTCTGTAATAATAAATAAAATTACCCGCCTTTGGTTTATCAGGATTCCAAGCATCTATTTCTATTGGCTTAAATTCCTGCTTTCTGTGGTCATCCCAATTTGATGAATACCAATAAGAGTTAATATTGCCATCTTCATCTGCCTTATTTGGTAACAAAGTGTTAATTGGCATGTGTTCAACCTCAATAATTCTACCTGCTCTGTCTGTGGTTAATTGTAAAGCTGCGTTTCCTTGTTCGTAAACATCTAAAATAAATTTCTTTTGTTCTTCTTTATTGAAAACTGCCTTAAATTTCGCAAGTCCTATTTTATCTCTTGAATAAGTGTGTAAGCCTTCACCATAAATTCTGTCTGCAATACCTGTTATTAAGGCATAATTAAGGCTACTATTTTTGAAAAGGTAGTTAATGTAATTAAAATACCCTGTTGGTAGCCTTTGGTCAGTGCCATAACCAACCCATTCTTTATTCTTTTGAATACTTGCTAAAGGCTCATTATCCTCTTGTAAGTTTACAATAGAAAATTGGTATTTATTAGTAGGTAAATCTTTTTTAACTCGGCTCATTTACGTTGTATATTGTTGTAATATCATTACTGTTATACGTTACATCTGTTTTGTCATTTAAATAAACTAATTCACTATAAAGTAAATCGCTACCGTTGTACACATTTAACTCATAAAAGCCATCAGGCTCTGAATCTAATCCACTACTTAAAGCAAATTGAAAATACCTTTCGGTTATTGCTGTGGCTTGAGATGAAATTGTAGTTGTTTTTTTTGTGGCTTGATTCGTAAAAATCAAATCATAAGTAACTGTACTCGTAAGGCTTTCGCCTCTTTCGTATAAGTTTATAAAGATATAAGCAGTTGTTTGCGCAATGTATATCATAACCTTATAACGAATAATATCAGTAGCTGTTGCTATTTATAAAAAAAGGGCTACAAAATGCAGCCCTTCAAACTAAAACTAAATATGAAAAAAGAGAATTACGAACTTACTATATTTACTCCATTTGCTGTCGTTATAGCATCAGTTACAAATGGTGCAGCCTGAACTTCACTCGCTGTAAATGATAAAACATAGCCGCTTAAATCACCTGCAGCCGTTCCTGTTTGCCCTGCAACTGTTGTAACATTTAAACCTTTCTGAAAGCCTAAAAGCAATTGATTATCGTTGTTATCAACTACAATGCAATGTGGCCTACCTTTCGCTAATAATTTAATCTCATCGCTATCAGCCGCACGCAATTTGTGCAATGTTATTTCGAGGGCTTGCTCATAAAAAAGCGTTCCACTTTCAGCTGATGCTGTTAATGTTTCTGTTAAGTTTCCTGTATAGTCGGGTAGTTCGTATCTGTAAAGAGTTTTGCCTGTTAACCCTGTTGAAATTGCCCCGTTTGAAACGGTCAATCCTGTAAGGTCGCCAAAGTCAGCAAAGTAAACGGTTTTTATACCGCCTACTTGCTCTTTACATTCCCACAAACGCCCTGCTGTTAAATCACAAGCCATTTTTTATTGTTTTAAATTATGAATAATAAACGATGTTTGCACCGTTTGTAATTTGTGTTCCACCTGTCATTCTTGCAACAAATCTTACGTT
>DATKVL010000313.1:0-2766 GCA_035530115.1 Dehalococcoidia bacterium
ATATCTTTCCATGGGCATGACTAATTCTTATAAAATTGCCTTGGAGGAAGGCGCCAATATAATCAGAATAGGCACTAAGATATTTGGCGAGAGAGATTAGGTATAATAGTTGACGTGTCTAATTTGTCCCCTAAAGATGACTAGCTATCTTATTTAGAAGCTTTTCATCCCTGTCCTCCTTTCTGCCTGAATTTAGGTAAGCGAGCCAGAATATTTAACTATTACCTCTCTCTCTAAGGTTAGACGTTTTCCATTATGAATTAGCGTTGCCTTCGCAATAATGGGAATCTCCCCATAAGTCAGTGGTTGTTTTATTTGCCTTAAGTCTATCGTGAAATAACCGGTCGAGAATGATTCAGCTCTTATTTCTCTGGCCAATTTAGCTCCCTCTTGCATAATTCTTTCAGATGCGCCCGGTATCCACCGCAGAATATACAGGGCGTCTAGAAGTATCAGTTTCCCTGATACCGAATTTAAAGTCATATTAACCGCCAAGGATTTGACAGGTATCTCGCTTTCTCCATATATTTCAACTTTCTCAAGGATCAGCTCGTCATCGAACACACATGTATGCGCTACAGAGATCTGTACCAGAGTTTCTGTTGCTGGTTCACGAGTAGTCCCTCCTCCGTAAAACCCAAAGAGAATTCCATCGGGCCCCTGTTGGCAGGCTATAATACAAGAAACAATCATTACCGCTGCGACGGCTGCTACAACTACTAGCCGAACCGAAAGCCAATTTCTTTTGATTAGCATATTTAAATCCTGTCCCGAATCAGTAAATTGAATTTAACTCCGGTCTTTTCAATAATCTAGAATTTCTCCTCTGGCCTCGGCTACCGCCAGATCACTTGATAACCCCAGTTTTTCTCTTTCTATACCCTCTGCTGGCTTGAAAGAACACCCTATTTCCCTTATCTAACAGTCCAATTTCCCCAGGATATTATGTATATGGTGTTACTCCCCCGTACTGTCCGCATTTTTCAAGAATTTAATCAGCTAAGCATAACTTCTCTGAGGATAATATCTAATAGAATAACAATCCTTCAGAAGGAAGGCAATACTTTTGGAGCAGCGGTGGTGCTTCTGCATCTTTAATAAGCGCAGAACATCCCTAACCTCGTCTTAGCCCCACTTTTCTTACTTAATTGTCATAGACAATAGAAATCTTCATTATTGCAATAAGCTAGTGTAAGAGATTAGGCAATGAGTCTATTTAATTCACTGCCCTAAAGATGAAGTGCTATCTTATTTAGAAGCTTGTCCATTCCCCATCCTTTGGCAGCAGAGATGAGAGCAATGCCCTCGTTTGGCAACACGATTTCTTCCTCGAAGCAAGGAATAGTAGTTAATGCATTCAATTCTGCCTCGCTGTTTAAGGCTAAGTCTAGCTTGTTGAACACGGTAATTTTTGGTTTATTTTCCAGACTTAGCTCGCTGAGTATCTTTTCTACTGTGAGGCACTGATTAGCAGCATTCTTGTGCGTTATGTCAACTATATGCAGAAGTAAATCAGCCTCATCCAGTTCCTCTAAGGTGGCATGGAAGGCGGCAATAATTGAAGGCGGAAGTTTGTGTATAAAGCCAACGGTATCAGTGATGAGAAATTGTTGGCCAGTGGGCAGAGCCAGCCGCCGAGTCACAGGATCCAAAGTAGAAAATAGTTTGTCCTCCACATCCACACTGGCTTTGCTTAGGGTGTTAAACAAAGTGCTCTTGCCAGCATTAGTATAACCCACGAGAGCTACGATGGGCGTGCCGGTCTCCTTTCGGCGCCTCCTGTAAAGTGCTCGCTGATTCCTGACGCTTTCTATTTTATGCTGAAGGAGATTGATACGCTTACGGATAAGGCGACGGTCGGTCTCCAGCTGTGATTCCCCGGGACCTCTGGTGCCAATACCGCCACCAAGTCGCTCCAAGTGGCTCCATTGCCCGATAAGCCGGGGCAGAAGATATTGGTGCTGGGCCAGTTCAACCTGGAGTTTTCCTTCGTGGGTTCGAGCTTTTCGGGCGAATATGTGTAAGATCAGAGCGCTGCGGTCAATAACTTTGACTCCCAACGCCTCTTCGAGATTTCTTTGTTGCCGCGGGGACAGCTCATCATCAAAGATTACCGTATCGTACTGAGTTTGCTCTTTGAGGCTAATTAGCTCCTCAATTTTACCCTTACCTATATAATAGGTAGGCGAAGGCGCGCCCAGGTTCTGAGTTAATATACCTACTACATTGGCGCCTGCTGTTTTAGTCAGGTAGGATAACTCTTGTAAAGAATCTGTAACTGACCAATTGTTGTTAGAGGTTTTGCTTCCCACCCCGACGAGCAATGCTCGTTCTACCTTGGCTGCAGTAGTAAAAAATTTTTGCTTTATCTGCTCCTCCTACACACATTCGAGGTTGCTTCGTTGCTAACGTTCCTCACAATGACAATTTCGGGCGTGCCAAGCCAATAGACGATTTATCCCCTGTTCTAGGTGGTCATCGGAAATGGTCAGGGAAAATCTGATGTAACCCTCTCCCTCCTTCCCATAGCCAATTCCCGGAGTTACCGCTATCCCGGCTTCGTCCAGCAATTTCTTGGTAAAGTCCATAGATGTATATCCCTGGGGAAGCTTAGCCCAGATATAAAAAGTTGCCTTGGGTATCCTGGCTTTTAGCCCTATCTCATTAAGGACTTTTAGCAACTTATCTCGGCGCCGTTGAAAAATGGCATTATGCTCAGCGATGTGTTCTTGGGAGCCGCGCAGAGCTTCCACAGCAGCATATTGA
>DATKVL010000314.1:0-1426 GCA_035530115.1 Dehalococcoidia bacterium
GCATATGCCGCAGAGGGAATCACCAGCGCCAGAATGAGCGCCAGTGCCACACATAAAATTCCTATTCTTTTCATTTTTTATGTTCCTCCTTTATTATTGTTGCTGTATTTCATGCCTGAGAGATTGCTTTGCTCATCACCCTCACTTTCATCCTCTCCCATCAAGGGAGAGGAAATTCGGCTGGCAATGACAGCGATTCAAGTCGTCTATTTGCCGTCTCTCATCAGGCATATCCTAATTGCACGTCATCTTTGATTTACCGTGTGCCTTACCAGGTCCATAAAGAGATTGCAGGATCTCTTCCCAGCATAGGTAAAAACTGTCGGTTCGAGATTGCTTCGGTGCCATCAATGCTTCCTAATGATTTACGGAAGGCTCCCGCAATGACATCTTAATAGTAGCCTGATGGTCCGAGACCGACCGGCTTTCCGAGATTGCCAGTCCCCAACAGGTCGGGGCTCGCAACGACAATCACAAGAAAGCCCAGGGGCATCAGCCATGATAGTAGTTAAAGAATTCTTTGGAAAAAGTGTGGCTTGCTGTGGTGAAGAATTAAAGACTGAGATTGTATGTGTGTATATAGTGGAAAGAAACCGACCCAAACCCAAGCAATTCCCTGTGCCGCACATCTGCCCACCAGTCTTATAGATATATGATTATATCACTATCGAAAGGAGTTGTCAATAGTTTTCTTTGCGCGTTGTCCAAGGCATGCTATACAGTCAAGGACCAACATTTCTCAGTGTGCAATAATCCAGGCAAGTGTGCACTCTCACCCTCAGGTATACTCTGAACCTCTGCCTGGCTGCCTCGTCGCCCAGGCAGCCAGTGTGACTGAAACCTTTATAAAGCTAAGCCGGTCTGGTATCCCTCGCTGGTAGCTTCCAGTATTCTCCGCGGTTCGGAAGAATTGCCTATACAATATATTTCGGGGACCTTACCTTCAAGGGATTTGTACAGGTGATCATTTGCCTTGTAGCCCACTGCTATAATGATCGTGTCGGCTGGAATAGTTACTTTCTTTCCCTCAGCGGTAGTTACCTGAACACTGCCTTCTTTTATCTCTTCACAGGTCGCGCTGGCCAGCAGGGTCACCTTTTTGCTCCTCAGCCCATCCATGAGTCGGCGTCTTGTCATGAATAACATGTCGCTAGCCATCCGTTTCAGTATTTCTATGATGGTCACCGTCTTTCCCTGTCCAGCTAGATAGTGCCCCGTTTCACAGCCGACCATCCCCCCACCGATGATGACCACATTCTGCCCGGCCTTGGCTTTGCCCGAGAGCACATCCTGAGCAGTAACCACATTTGGTTTATCAATGCCAGGTGTGTCAGGCATGGCTGGAGTGCCTCCTGCGGCTATCACAACGGCATCTGGATTCCCTTTAATAACGATTTCAGCAGTGGCATCTGTATTAAGCTTAACT
>DATKVL010000315.1:0-1554 GCA_035530115.1 Dehalococcoidia bacterium
CGATCCTGGGACGGGGAGGTTCCGGACGGAACCGAGATGGTACACGTTCCTGCGAGTCGTGATATCGAGGGAACGGAATATCTGAACGACAGACTCTAACCCCGGACGGGGGGAGAAACACGTGGACGAGAACATAAGCGAGAACACGGTACCTGAACCGAGCAAAACGAAGAAACCCAAACGGGCGAAGGCCTGGCGGAAGGCCGTCCTTGACGCCGTCGTTACATGTTCGTCCGTGAGGTCGGCGTGTGATGCTGTCGGGATATCTGAGGGCCACGTGTATCGCGTTCGCGCACAGGACCCGCAATTCGAAGTTGAGTTTCAGAACGCCCTCGACCTGAGCTTAAAAAACCTGGAACAAGAAGCATTTCGCCGCGCGAAGAAGGGCAGCGATCGCCTCGTTGAGTTCCTGTTGGCGCGTCGAGACCCTCGCTATAAGAACAAGGAAGAGCTACAGTTAGGTGGCAATATTGACATCAAGGTAGAGTTTACACGGGACGATGCAGATAAAACTTCTTGATCATCAATGGAAGTTCATTACCTCCACGGCCCGGGTCGCCATGCTGCGATCTGGCCGGGGCGCCGGGAAGACTTTCGTCCTGGCGGCTTTCCTGTTGGGCGAGTGCGGGCGTAATCCGGGAGGGCTGTCCCTGCTCGGCGCGCAGAATCCCATGCAACTTCAGACCGTGTTGCTGAAGGCGTTGTGCGAGATGTTCTCTTCGTGCAAAATACCGTGGGTCTATGGGTCTGAACCCCCATGGTACCCTAGTCGGTTCCAGTCGCATGTCAACGTCTTTTCCGCGCCCAACGGCTGGCAGTGTTTGTGTCGGAGCATGCATGAGGCGGGTTCGGACCGGTCGATCCGTGGTATCGAGGTTCAGTCGATCGCCATCGACGAAGCTCGAGACATGAGTGAAGACGCCTTCGATGTGGCGTCGGCGTGTCTGCGCGGGTTTGGGCCCGACTTCAACTATCGACTCCGCATGGTCAGTACCCCGAATGGGAGGGACTGGTGTTGGCGTAGATTCGAGGGGGATCGAAAAATCCCGGACAGCGAGATCATTACGTGCAAGTCGTCCGATAACAGACACTTGCCCAGGGAATACGTGAGCGGCCTGCGGGCCCAATATTCCGCGGAACTCGCCGCCCAGGAACTCGACGGCGCGATCGTCGACCTGAACACCGGGCGCGTGTTCAGGTTCGACCACGCCAAACATCTCGTCGCCTGCCCGCCCGACGGCCGGATACCACTGATCTTCTCGCTAGATTTCAACGTGGCTCCATTGTGCGGCATTGTGGTCCAGTGGGACAGGACTACGCGGACGATGCGTGTCGTAGACGAGCTGAGCATTCGGAACAATGGGCAAACCCGCGACATCTGTCGCCAGTTCCTCCAGCGGTACCCTAACTGGAAGGGCGGCTACCAATGGATCGGGGACGAGGCCGGTTCGGCCAGGTCTACGCGGACAACCCAGTCGGACATCGACATCATGCAGGAGTCGTTCCGGGGGCAGCCTGCCAGGAACATTGGCGGGCGGAAGCCCGCGGTCGTTG
>DATKVL010000316.1:0-2734 GCA_035530115.1 Dehalococcoidia bacterium
GAAATTCAGAACATCACAGGAGATCCAGACTCATGAGCAAGGTAACGACACCCGTAGGTTTAACCTACGTGAAAGATTTCTCCTTTCCTGCTGCACAAGGCTTCTCGGGTTCTGCTGGTCAGAGCACGGTTCGAGGCTACATGCGTGGTGGTGCAGTGAAGAAAGCGCCCGTGAAGAAAGCGAAAGGCGGAACGACCATGCGTGACGGTCGCGACATGCACAGCAAGCTTTACGACGACGGCATGACTATGGGCTTCAAACGTGGTGGTCAGGTCAAGAAAATGGGCATGCCCGAATCACGCGGCCCGCAAGCTACTATGGACCATGGTGTTCAACCGGCGAAAAAAGGTGACAACGAACAGCAGCAGGAAGCTGGAGGCACTAAGCGATTGAAACCTGGGTACAAGAAGGGTGGTGGCGTGCATTCCATTCGTGGAGTTACTTCAAGCGGAGGTGGTGCGTTGGCTAACGCAGCCATTACAAAAGCAAAGGAGACACTGCGTTCGAAGAAGGTTATGAAAGCGCCTGAGAAAGCAGGCACTGCCGCTTCGAAGAAAGGTATGCCGAAGAATGTCCACGCCAGAGGCGGCAAGGTTAACTGCTGAGTTAGATACGCGGAGCAAGATAAATGGCAACTAGTGGAACAGTTGGAAGCACCATCTTCACGAATCAGCAGATCATTGATCATGCGTTTCGTCGGTGCAAAATGGTTGAGCAGCAGATTACTGGAGAGCATCTCCAGATCGCGCTCGAACTACTGTGGCTGTTCACGCAGACATTGGTCAACAAAGGCATCAAGCTTTGGAACGTGGTGCCGATCATTCTGCCGATCTACGAACGGGAGCAAACTGTTCCGTGTCCTTTGGGGACGGTGGACACGTACACCATAAACTTGCGCACCTTGCAACGCATCACCGGCATTGCTACAGCCAGCGAAGGCGTCGCTCAGAATGCGTTCGATGGCAATGTATCGACAGCGTGCGTGCAGACCTTACCTCTGGGCACGATCACCATGACATTGCCCAGTCCGACTGCAGCCTCAACGTTTGGTATATTGCCGAACGCGACAGGCTTGTGGAGCTACGTCATTGAGGTCTCGAACGATAACTTCGTGACAGCGATACCGTTGATCACGAAGGTTGATCAGCCTGTTGTTGCAGGTGAGTGGCTTTGGGCAGACGTGCAGGGTGTGACGGCGTACCAGTACTATCGATTGCGTGCGACAGGCGTCACGATTCTCGATGTGCTGGAACTGGTGTATCAGGACACTCCTAACGAGATCCCGATGTACAAACTCAACCGCAACGACTACGCAAACCTGCCTGATAAAGTGAGCACGGGCAGACCAACGCAGTTCTGGTACGACAAGCAACGCACGCAACCACAGATTGAGTTGTGGCCGAGCCCGCAGTTCCAGTTCACGTTCTCTCAGATCACTGGCTTCGTGCAGCGACAATTGCAGGACGTAGGCACGATGGCGGACGAACTGGAAGTGCCGGATCGTTGGTACCTTGCGATGGTGTGCAACCTGGCCGCAGAATTGGGCCGAGAATTAAAAGAGGTTGAGGAGATAATAATTCCTCGTCTCGACCTCGATGCTGAAAAATACTTAGCTGATGCATGGACGGGTGAGACCGACGATTCGGAAGTTTACTTACGTCCTGCCATCGCACCGTACACGAGATAACTATGTCGATCTTTTTAAATCCAACAGGACAATCAACATTCGGACTGGGCATCTGTGCCCGGTGCCAGAAGAAGATGTTCCTGAGTGATTTGTACTCGGACCCGAACAGTCCGGGGCTGAAGGTGTGTCTCGATGATTTGGATCAGTACGATCCATATCGTCTACCACCTCGTCAGCCGGATCGCATCACGTTACCTTTCTATCGTCCAGATCAGGATCTTTCTACGGGTGGACCGATTCCGAACCAAACGCAGCTGTCAGGTGTGCGCGCAACAGTCGGAGGCAACCCTCGTGTAACAGCGGGCGGAGACCTGCGTGTGTTTGAAGGTGCAACAGTGCTTTTCAATGAGGATCTCTAATGCCTAATTTTACAATCTCAGCGATGCCTCCAATCACGCTGCCTATTGATCCTGCTAATACGTTCTTCGAAACGCAGACAGTGGAGGGTGGCCTGCAGGTCAGTCGTAAAGTTTCAGCCACTGATCTTGGTATTGGTGGCAGCGTCATCTCTGTTAACTCAGGGCTGAATATCACGGTAGACAACACCGACCCGCTGAACCCTATTATCAATTTGGATGCTGCTATAGCTCCCGTGGATGTCAACGGTGTGACGCTGTCTAATGCTGGAGCAGCTACCAGTTACCTCGACGAGACTGGAAATTATTCGGTACCTGCAGGAGGTGGTGGATCTCCTCTCACAACGGTGGGGGATCTCTACGCTTTTGATGGAGTTGACACACGTTTGCCTGTTGGTTTTGACGGGACCGTTCTAACAGCTAACAGTGCACAACCGACAGGACTGGAGTGGGTTGCAATTCTTTCACCGCTTCCCGGCGGAGCCAACACGAACATCCAATTCAACAACGCTGGAAACTTCGATGGTGACGCTCAGTTCACCTACAGCACGATCACAGGTGAGTTTGTCATCACGCATGACCAAGCCCCAGGGTCTGGTCGTCCTGCGTTACTGATCACGAACAACATCGCTGCTCCGGGCATGCGGTTCAACACCAACCAGAGCAGCTACTCACTGGCAGAAATCAATTC
>DATKVL010000317.1:0-6567 GCA_035530115.1 Dehalococcoidia bacterium
CAAGAACGTGCTCTACCTACTGAGCTATGTGGGCCTCCTGCACTTTACAGTGGAGGGGGTAGGATTCGAACCTACGCAGCCCTTACGGGCGGCAGATTTACAGTCTGCTCCGATTAACCACTCCGGCACCCCTCCTTGATATAAGCTTATCATAAAATATCTGAAAACTCAGCCCGAGGGGGGATTCGAACCCACCAACCTACCGATTACAAGTCGGTTGCGCTACCATTGTGCTACTCGGGCAACTTCCAGCTACAATTTTGGCTCAATAGTATAGATAAGGAAAAATTCTCTGTCAACTGAGAGACGATTGGAGGCAATCTCTTGTTGCATTATCCAAATGAATCATGTTACATTATACCAGTTTTACTAACTACCATCATCTTAAAGTATAAGCATGATAGATAATGCTTTATTAAAACAATTGCTGGAAGCAGGTGCTCACTTTGGCCACCACACCAGTTACTGGCATCCCAAGGCGAAGAAATATGTTTTTACACAGCGCAATGGTATCCACATCATCGATTTAGAGCAGACAGTTACCATGTTAGAAAAGGCCCGTACCTTTGTCCAAGATTTAGCAGCTCGAGGGCAAAGCATTCTTTTTGTCGGCACTAAAAAACAGGCTCAGCAGACCATAGAAGAAGAGGCTGTGAGGTGCGGTATGAGCTATGTTAATCAAAGATGGCTAGGTGGTATGTTAACTAACTTCACCGTCATACAAGCTCGGATCGACCACCTAGTTCGTTTAGAGAATAAAAGAGACAAAGGTGAGCTTGACTCCTTGCCCAAAAAAGAACGGGTGAAGATAGAAAAGGAAATTTTCCACCTAAATACTCAAATGGGGGGCTTTAAGGAAATGACTATCCTTCCTGAAGCCCTCTTCATCACTGATCCTATTAAAGATAAGATTGCCTTTACTGAAGCTAAAAAATTGGGCATACCCGTGATTGCTATTGTGGATACTAATTGTAATCCTGACGGCATCGATTATCCCATTCCCGCTAATGATGACGCTGTTAAGGCGATTAAATTAATTTGTAGCAAAATAGCTGATGCCATAATCGAAGGTAAAACTGAAGCGTTTTCTGGAGAGGCGGGAGTTCCCAAATTAGTTGCTGAAGAAGCCATTGAAATTCTAGGTTCTTATACCTTTGAACCAGAGGAGCCAAAGGGGCCAGAAGGAGAAATTGCTTCTACATGAAAATACCAGTTGAAGTAGTAAAGGAGTTAAGAAACAGAACTAATGCGGGCATAGCTGACTGTAATAAGGCCCTATTAGAGGTAGGTGGTGATATAGAAAAGGCAATCGAATGCTTGAAACAGCGTGGGGCAGCAATTGCTGAAAAGAGGAAGGATGTAGCCACAACCGAAGGCGCAATCGAAGCTTATCTTCATCATACCAAGCGCATAGGAGCATTAGTGGAGTTAAATTGTGAAACCGATTTTGTGGCTCACACCGATGAATTTAAAGAACTTGCTCACGACTTAGCTATGCAGATAGCTGCTACTTCCCCGCAATTTCTCACTAGTGAAGATATGCCGCCAGAAGCAGAAACAGACCCCCAAGCAGCTTGCCTACTTAGCCAGCCCTTTATTAAAGAACCTGCCAAGACGGTACAAGAAGTTATCGCTGAAACAATTACTAAAGTAGGTGAGAACATAAAAGTACGCAGATTCGCCAGATTCGAGCTTGGTGTCGATCACTGAGCCATGTTGGATGAATTACTCGCTGAACTGAACTCCAGAATGCAGAAGGCCGTAGATGGCTTAGCTAGAGAATTAGCTACCATCCGTGCCGGGCGTGCCACTACAGCTTTGCTTGACAACATCATGGTTGACTATCAGGGCACGTCTGTCCCGCTCTATCAACTTGCTACCATGTCTATACCTGAGGCTAATTTAATCATTATTCAACCCTGGGATCGCACATCGTTGCGTAACATTGAAAGAGCTATTCTCACAGCCAACGTCGGCCTTAACCCTGCGAATGATGGTAACTTAATTCGGGTGATCATCCCGCTTCTTAGCGAGGAGCGGCGCAAAGAGTTGGTCAAGGTAGTATCTAGGAAAGTGGAGGAGCGGCGGATTGCCATACGCAATATAAGGAGAGATGGCATTGAGAAACTGAGAGAGATGGAGAAAAATAAAGAAATATCGGAAGATGAACTCAAAAACAATGCTAAGAAAATCGACCAGCTTACAGAGACCTGTGTGGATAGCGTAAGTGAATTGGGACGGAGCAAGGAAAGGGAAATACGGGAAATATAATTTGCCTCACCAGTATCCGGTAAAAAAGTCCGCACTAACTGTTAGAGATGTTTGATAGCATTCAGTTGCCATCTCTCAGTCTTTCGTTGTTTGTCATTCTGCCCTTGAATCCTTCGCTCCCGCTCAGGGTAACATACCAGACACGATTCTGGTTTTGATAAAACTCATTTATTAGACCAGATACTAGCAAGCCTACCGCCGCTCAAAAACTGTTAAAATAGAGCTATGCTCAAGCACAGAGTTATTACTGCCGCTGTGGGCGTGCCCCTCATTATTCTTGCCATCTGGTTTGGTGACCCTTGGCCTTGGTTTAGTCTTCTCATAGCCGCAGCGGCGTTAGCCGGCACCTACGAGTTCTACCACATGGCCAATTTTGATAGGCGAGAGCCTCTGCTTTATTTGGGCTTGCTATGGGCGCTGGCACTCGTCTTGAGCCCTCATTACAGGAGCCCTGATGTTTTACCCATAGTTATTACCGCCACTATGTTGATTTCCTTGATTTGTCTGTTATGCCGCCCATCAAGAGAAGAGGCATTCCACAACTGGGCATGGACAATAGTCGGTGCTCTCTATGTGGGTTGGATGCTCAGCTACTGGCTGAGTTTGCGCGGTTTAGAGGACGGCCGAAATTGGGTTTACTTGGCCATGCTGACTACATTTGCTAACGATACAGGCGCTTTTTTTATTGGGAGGGCAATGGGTAAACACAGGCTGGCTCCTGCGATAAGCGCAGCTAAAACTTGGGAAGGAGCGCTAGGGGGCTTAATAAGCGCCATTCTGGGCGCTTTGGTAATAGCGACGGTTCTTAACTTCATTTCTCCCTTTACTTTTAGATATTGGCAAACTATACTCCTTGGCTTTCTCGTTGGCCTCTTTGCCCAGCTTGGCGATTTGGTTGAATCCCTGCTCAAGCGTAATATGGGAGTGAAAGAATCAGGTAATTTGCTACCGGGACACGGTGGTATCCTTGATCGCTTCGATAGCCTCATCTTTGTCGGGGCAGTGGTATACTATTACGTAATATGGGTGGTGTGAAAAAAATAGCTATCCTGGGCTCAACAGGCTCCATAGGACAGCAGGCTCTAGATGTAATCCGTGCCCTGCCTGACGAATTAAAAGTAGTAGCTCTGACAGGGAACAAAAATCTTGAGCTCCTGGAAAGACAAATTAGTGAATTTCAGCCCAAAATGTTTTGTCCCTCAGTTAAGCCTGACATTAGTTACGGCGGGGAATTTTTGTCCGCAGAAGAAATAACCAGTCATCCCGAGGTCGACTTAGTTATTGTGGCCACTGCGGGTAAGGCAGGACTAAGCCCTACTCTGGCGGCTTTACAGGCAGGCAAGACGGTTGCCCTGGCTAGCAAGGAGGTATTGGTGATGGCCGGTGAAATTATTGTTCGTGAAGCCAGCCTTCATCAAGCTCAAATTCTGCCTATTGATAGTGAGCATAGTGCCATCTGGCAATGTTTGCAGGGGGAAGAAAATAAGCCGCAGAGGCTTTTTCTCACTGCCTCTGGTGGGCCTTTTTACCACTATTCACAGTCACAATTGGCTGAGGTAACTCCGGAGCAATCTCTTCAGCACCCCGTATGGAAGATGGGAAAGAAGGTAACCATAGATTCAGCAACCCTTATGAATAAAGGATTAGAGGTCATCGAAGCTCATTGGCTTTTCTCGTTTCCCTTTGATAGTATTGAAATATTAATTCATCCCCAGTCTATCGTTCATTCCATGGTGGAGTTTATGGACGGTTCCCTGAAAGCTCAGCTTAGCTGGCCTGATATGAAGTTGCCCATTCAATATGCTCTTTCCTATCCCCGGAGGTGGTCTAATTCAGAACTACCCCGCCTTGATTGGGATAAAATCAACTCTCTGAACTTTGAGCCTGTAGACTATGATAGATTTCCCTGTCTCAAACTAGCAATGGATGCTGGCAAATCAGGAGGAACTTATCCGGCAGTGCTTTGCGCCGCAGATGAGGTGGCTGTAGAGCTTTTTCTCAGCCATAGAATAAGTTTTACCGATATAGCCAAAGTTGTGCAAAAAACGCTTGAGCAACATCGGAACATCAGTCAGCCATCTCTAGAAGAAATACTGGCTGCTGACGATTGGGCAAGGGAATGCGCTACACGCTTTTTCCCTGGTTACTGCCCGGAGCCTGAGCGACGAAGCAATCTCGGGATAGAGAGATAAGAGATGAGCGTTGCCATAATCATTATTCTTTTCATAGTAGCTCTATTCGTGGCAATTTATCTTCACGAATTGGGGCACTTCATCACTGCTAAGCGTGCCGGAGTGAAGGTGGAAGAGTTCGGCATAGGCCTTCCCCCACGACTTTTTGGTATTAAACGAGGCGAGACAATATACTCAGTTAATGCCATACCCATAGGGGCCTTTGTTAAGGCTGCTGGAGAAAATGACCCCACAGTACCCCGGAGCCTGGCTGGCAAAGGACCATGGACCAGGTTAGGAATCTATGCTGCCGGTCCGTTAGTCAACATCTTTTTGGCATTTGTTCTCCTCAGTGCTTTCCTTGCGTTACCCATAAGTACGGTCGCCGGTGATGGACTCATGGTGCATTCTGTAGTGGAGAATTCTCCTGCGGAGGAAGCGGGCATCGAGCCCGGGGATATAATTCTGGAGATAGATGGGCAACCTGTTCATAGACGGGGAGACGTGCAGGATATAGTAAATTCAGTCGAAGAAGGGGCAGAAGTAACCTTGCTTCTGCTGAGGAACGGACAAGTAGAGGAAATCACCTTGAAGCCGGAACTCGACCCAGAATTGCAACAGCGAAAAATCGGCGCCTGGCTTTGGTGGAATATCGTGAGTCAAGTGGAGGAAGGCTCGTCGGCTTATGAAGCTGGCGTCAGACCTGGCGATACCATCCTGAGCATCAATGAACAGCCTGTATACAATGGTGAGAGTATGTCCAATGCCCTATATTCTGCTAAGGAAGATGAAGAAATAAAGCTGGTTTTGCTCCAAGACGGGGAGATGGTTTCAATCTCCCTGGCTAATGACGACTACGAAACCCTACCGGGTGTGGAACTACGATGGGTAGACGGGACTCATATCGAACAAGAGCGACTTCCTGTGTGGAGGGCAGTCTATTTGGGAGCTAGGTATATCATTTATACGCCTGTGCTCATAATAGAGGCTATCCCTCTAATCATAAAATCTCCTGATCTAGCTCTGGTGGGGCCAATAGGTGCTGGTCAGTTAACGGTGGAGATAGTGCGCTCGTCTGGCTTCAGTAACATATTATTTATGGGCGGCATAATCAGCTTGGGTTTCGGGATATTCAATCTCTTCCCCATCCCTCCACTGGATGGAGGAGGCATGCTGGTGGCATTTATTGAAGGGTCTAGGCGTGGGAAGCGTCTTTCCCCTCGAGCAGTGCGCCTGGCTTACACTATCGGCACCACTTTTTTAATTGCAATTGTGATTTTAGTAACCTTTAGCGATGTCTATCGTCTAATCAGCGGCGGTGGTTTTGGACTATGACACGTCGAATCTCTAGACCCTTGAGAATTGGCAATGTAACCGTTGGCGGCGATGCCCCCATCGTGGTGCAGTCTATGACCAAGACCGATACCCGCGACATTCCTGCCACTATAAACCAGATTAAAGAGCTAGAGGATTGCGGTTGTGAGATAGTGCGAGTTGCAGTTCCAGACAAGGAAGCAGCTGAAAGCATAGCAGCGATAAAGAAGAGCGTTTCTTTACCTCTTATCGCTGATGTACATTTTGACTATCGCTTAGCTCTGGCTGCGCTGCAGGCCGGTGTTGACGGACTCCGCCTTAATCCCGGCAACATAGGAGACAAAGAGCACATTGCCAAAGTGGTAGCTGCTGCTAAAGAAAGAGAGGTGCCTATCCGTATTGGGGTAAATGCTGGCAGTTTACCTGCCAATTTTCAGCCCGACACTCCACCGGCTGAGCGCATGGTCAACATGGCATTGGAGCAGATAAGGCTTATGGAAAGCCTGGACTTTAGTTTAATCAAGGTCTCCCTTAAAGCCTTTGATGTTCCCACTACCATTCAGGCTTATCAAATGATTGCCGATAAAATGCCCTATCCACTACATCTGGGCGTCACTGAGGCTGGGCTTCCCCGGACGGGAGCCATACGCAGCGCCATAGGCATCGGCATACTTCTCTATCAAGGGATTGGCGATACCATACGCGTTTCCCTCACTGCCCATCCCTGTGAAGAGGTATTCGTGGCTTACGAAATTCTTAAAAGCTTGGGGCTTCGTCAACGGGGTCCAACTTTAGTAAGCTGCCCTTCCTG
>DATKVL010000318.1:0-1419 GCA_035530115.1 Dehalococcoidia bacterium
CCCAAGCGTCATAAGTCTCGAGCTCGAGGATCAACCTCTCATGGTCAACCTCTTCTTTCTCAGGATAGAAGTTTGCGAGCCCAACATATGGCGGATCTGCGTATGCTATTCTACTCATTTCTCAATATACCTATATTGAGCAATTAGTCAATCCAGATAAACAGTAGCTTAATGAACTCCCACACTTTACGCCAGAAGCCCATCTCCTGTTCTTTTTGCAAACTCGTGTCTGGCTTGCCTGGGGTTTCATCTACTTTGCATATCCACATCTGTTTTATGAAACTCATACTGCCTCCTTTTCCCAATATACATGAAATGGGCAGTAATTTTAGCTACGAGTTGTCCTGATAGTATCCCAAGTCATTAGGGAGACAACGCAGATTAAGCCACTAAAGGCCAGAAAAAGTTGCAAGCCAACTGGCAGCCCACTAAACCACTCTGCTGTACGAAGATAGCTATAGCAAAGTGTATCTATCATTCCTCCTCCTTCTTCGGCCTATCCCCGTCTGGGAATAGTTCAGCCTCCGGCATCTGCAATGCCTCTGCCAGTGCCTTTCGTGCTGCTGGCCAAGGAACCCTGAGCCCACGTTCACACTCAGATATTACAATTGAAGGGACTCGGGCTAGATAAGATAGCTGAATTTGGCTTAACCCTAGTGTCGTCCGTCTATCCCGTAGCTTGCTAAGGTCTAACATGGTAATAAGTTTACACTCTTTGTAGGGTATTGTCAAGGGGTTTTGATGCTTTTTAATAAATTTTCTGGATGGTAAAGATTGCCCAGAATAGTCATTTTGGGCAATAAAACCAACAAAATTACCCTATTCTGTATTTGGCAGAATCATTCCGGGGACTGTGCTTTTCAACTATTTTGGGCAATCGTTATGATATCGGTATCTCATACCTCGATGATTTCCAGATGTTCTCCACCACTCGCCGCTTATCTACCCTTTAGTGTATTATTCTGCCTCTCTTACGAACATTGAAGGGCCTATAGTTACGTTTAGCTAGGGCGTCTATAGCAAGACGAGAGTTGGGATATTTGCGTTCTAGGTGCATCTTAGAGACTTGGGCACCCAACTTCGTATTATGCCCTGTCAGTACGAATCCCTTTGCCCGCACTTCATACCTGTCGTATGCCTTGCCCTTGTGCGGCCCTGTTATTTTCGACCAATTTGTTGTCATATATCACCTCCGTTTTGATTTAATTGCTCATAACAGTCTAAAATCTAGCCTATTTTCTCACCTCTTTTATAGCCATTATCACCTATCTTATTGCTCATTATGGGCATTTTGAGCAATCATCTTCCTGGTCCTTCAGCTCTCGCCGCTTATCATAACCGTACCGGAAGCAGCAATAGCCACTCGTTCCGAGAGCGAGAAATATCAACACGACAAAGGTATTTATCTCAATCACGTAG
>DATKVL010000319.1:0-1735 GCA_035530115.1 Dehalococcoidia bacterium
GCACCGGTTGCGCAGCCCCAAGTAGGCGTCCAGTTGCCTATCTCTTTACCGCTTCTTTTTACATTTCCAGTAGAATCAATAAAAAACGTATCAAAAAAAGTATCCTCAGTAGTAATTTCCGAAGGTGAAATATTTATTATGGCACTTTCAGTAGACGCTACTCCACTGGTTATAGTCAATATGGCGGAAACACCCGTTGCCAAATTTGCAGTCATATATTCTTTAGGAATACTTACATAAAAAACCCCTTTTCCTTCTGCAACGATAATTACTGTAGCTGTAGTGGCTACTTTTGCTGACAAAGGCTCTAGAATTTCCCGAATGAAATTGACGGGCTTTTTCTTTTCTTTTATTGTACTCATACTATCCGCACCTCGAAATCAATGGTTTGATCAATCAAATGATAGGTTTTGCTCAATATTTCACATTTTTTGGTTCCAATCATTGTTGAAGCAATCCTGTTTAATTCTACATCAATATTGTCAATTACATTGTACAAATAATATTTCATTGGAACCGTTATAATGATTTTTCCATGAATATCTTTGGAATATGCCATAATGACATCTGCCAAAGCTTGCGCCGAAGTTTGATCCGGTAAAACCGTTTCAAAATCAACTTCATTATAGACTCTATATTTTGTATAGACAACGGTTTCATGGGAAGTGTCAGTCAACCATATTATTGAATTGTTGGAATCCTGGTTTAAATATCTGGCATAGCCAACTCGAATGCTCGATAATACCTCGGCTGGATCATATGTAATGCTTATTTCATTGCTTATGTCATATTTGCTTATGGTAGTCAAAGCGCTGGCAGAAGTGTCAATTACTTTGAATGTATATTTGCCATCGGCATTGATGATGAATTCGCCAAATACGGATTTACAAATCAATTCTATCAAATCCACTACCTGTGGCAAATCATCAGGATCGTTGTTTATGGTGACATTATCCACCAGCAACGTTGCCGCATCCCATTCGGTAGTATCAAAATAATCGGTTGAATAAGGTATTCCATATGCATCAGCCAATATTGCTACTATGGCATCAAGGGCATTTATGCCATCACACTCGTATGAAGTTTTTTTGGTCAATACTTTTCTTGCATCAACAAAACTCAAAGCCATGAATGATTCCGATATGGTTACCGCTTCGACAACACCATTATATATTTGTATATAGTCATCAATGTCCAATTCATCATAACCAATCAAAACACGTATTTGATTGCCAAAAAATGACAACGATTCCCCGGACAAATCGAATCTGCCATCGGTATTTATTATTTGTATATCAGCACCATCATATTGCAATTTTCCAAAATACAATGGGTCACGCGATTGCTGTATGGGTATATCGCTGACCAAGCGGCCTTCATAAATTACGTTGCCATTCAACGGGGTAAATTCTTTATATGACAAACCATAAATTACACCCAAAAATACTGAATGCAATATTGGATCCTCATTATCAATTATATGAACATAAACCTTGGAAACACCATCATAATAAAATGATATTGGAGATGATGCCAAAGCCAATATGGAAGCTACTTTGGTATAGGGTGTGGTATCAACGGTAACTGAACCAATATCGCCAAATAATTGTGCGGTAAAACCATCCAATAAAGAATCATCAACTTCAGGATATAATCCAGTAAAATTTACATACCATATACCGGCCCCGGCATTGACCCATTGAATATTTATATTCCCTAAATCTATTTGTACAAG
>DATKVL010000320.1:0-2167 GCA_035530115.1 Dehalococcoidia bacterium
TGAATTTATTCCATTCTCTATGTAGTGCCTAAGCGATGCATATTTTTTAGCGTTACGATAGGCCAGCTTCTCCTTTTCAGTTAGGTTCATGCAATATGATAGTATTTTAATCTAATTATGTCAATTTACTTCTTGTTCATAGCATCTTATCTGCCAACTCCAACACCTCTTGATATACTTTTTCTATTTTATGGTGTGGTGCATTTTTGCAATTATTTGAGCGGTAGATTTGTTTTAATGCGCCGATTTTTGCATTATAAAAATAAATTATAGACAAAATCTGGTTATTATGACCAAATCTCACCTTAAGTAATGTCCCCGGTAATGATGGTTCAGTTTTATATTTTGTTAATTTTATCATTTAAGATTTACCGAGATACTTCTTTTTTAGCTCTTCGCCCTTCTTTTTCCCAGCTTCCGTGAAGATAATGCTTGTGCCGTCCGGATGAAATGCAATAAATTCTCTTTCTTCAAATTCATTTAGAATTTCAAACGGATATCCTTTTCTGGAACGGAAAGTTTTCTTCCCGGGATTACCAGTTGATTCCTCTTCGTAACCCTTCAGATATTCCAACAAAAAGACCAATTCCTTCTCTTTCTTTGCTAACTTTCCTTTTGAATCTTTTATTTTCATCTTGTCTCCTATTGATTAGATTAACATAACCTCCTTGATTTGTATTTTCATTCTGCCAATTCACCACGGCTGATGCTGGTAACATCCATGAATTTTTCTATCATTTCGATGTATGTCGGCGATAGCAGGCTACCGGTCTTTCTTATTTTATCAAGTGTCTGCCTTGACACTCCCAGGTTGCTTGCTATTGCTCCATACCTCATTCCAATTTCATGCTGTGCCTTAATCCATATTTGCACTTGTGTCATTTTGTTGCCTCCTCATAAAGCCAAATCAAATGATAAAAAGAGTCAAGCAATTGCTCTTTCTCTTCTCTCATATCTTCTCTCATGAGATATTCGCACCCCCATCTCAGGAGACGCTTTTCGTTTATCTCCAATTCACGTTTCAAGGTTTCAATGTGAAACGTGCAGGTTGCGTCAATTATTGTCGGCATATATGCCGATTTATGGGCGGTTCTAATATCGAAGCCCGGTTCGTTTAATTCTTTATTGACGTATTCTTCAGCACTTCTGATAGCATCATCAAGCTTTTTCTTAGACTTAAAATATTCTATTTGTATTGGATTTTTTATTTGGCGAGTGCGATCCATCTCATGGGATAGCTCACGCCTGTTAAGCTCATCCCAGATACCCTTCATGCAATAACCATCTTTATTGGGTTTCAATTTCTTTCTAGTCACTTCACCTCTCCTTATTTCGTCTAAATATGGGGTTATTCCATAACTCTCTATCCCTATCGCTTATCGCTTGATTATGCGGATAGCAAATGGTACCCCTCCAACATTGTGTATTATCGTCGCGTTCTGCATAGAATATATTTACAAAGTCAGGGAGAATGATATCGGAGCATCTTACTTTATTTCTGTCAACTCGGAAGTTCGTTATTACCCAAGCGCCGCTAGGCAATATTAAATCGGGCCGGTAAGATTCAAGCAGGATATCGAGTGTTGTCAATCTCAACTCTTTGAATTTTTCTGCCAGTTTCTTTTCGGCTACCGATAAATCTGCGTAACGCATCTTGACCTTATCCTTTGCATCTTCTAATGCATTAAAGGCTTCGGTCGCGTTTCTCTGCGATGCTGTTATTTCTTTCATTACTTGTTTCATGTTGTCCTCCTGTGATTTTACTTTCATCAATTACGATTTCGCTATCTTTTATATTATACCCTGCCTCTGTTAGGCGCTTAGTTTTACGCCTCAACAAACCTTCAGCAGGTTCCTTACCGCCTTTCTGTATCTGCTTCAATACCATTCTCCATATCTTGCACCCTTCATCGGTACAACCCAACAAACGCCAATACCTCTCCGCCCATATTTTATAATCAAGCATTTCGCTGTTTAGTTTTTTTGTAATCTTCATTTTTACCTCCTGTTATTTTGCCCCGCTACCGGTCTATTCCAGCAACGGGGCAAATGATCAATACACGTACACAAGTTCGACCTGGTCAAGATCGACTTTGCCGAATTGATGCCCCAGGTAACAGCGACCCCAATTCCCTACGTAATCGACATGGTGAACTGTGCCATTCTT